>WGBK01000239.1 GCA_015494335.1 Gammaproteobacteria bacterium
GGCGGCTGGGGCTGGAGCCTGTTCGCGGTGATCTGGCTGCTGGCCCTGGCCGGCATCTGGCACGAGTTCTTCGGCCGCTGGCGGCGTCTGTCGCTGCTGCTCTACCTCGGCATGGGCTGGATCGTCGTCATCGCTATCCAGCCGATGCTGGAGCGGGTGCCGATGACGGCCCTGTGGCTGCTGCTGGCCGGCGGCATCCTCTATTCCGCCGGTGTCGCCTTCTATGTACGCAAGGGCATGCCCTGGCATCATGTGATCTGGCACGGTTTCGTGCTTGCCGCGGCGATTCTTCAGTATGCGTCGGTTTGGCTCGTGATTGCCGGACCGCTGGCGTAGAATCGCGGTTTTTTCGCGGAGTGGAAAATGAGCGATTGCGGCTGTCATATCGAGATTACCGACCGCGAGCAGAGCCGTGTTCTGTGGCAACTGCTGGCGATCAATGGCGTCCTGTTCGTGGTCGAGCTGGCCGTGGGCTGGTGGGCGCAATCGACGGGTCTGATCGCCGATTCCATCGACATGCTGGCCGATGCCACCATCTACGCCATCGGACTCTATGCGGTGGGCAAGACCGCGGCCCACAAGGCGCGCGCGGCCTTGCTCAGTGGCTATTTCCAGGGTGGACTGGCATTGCTGATTCTGGTCGATATCCTGCGCCGTATGATCTATGGCAGCGAACCGGTCTCGCTGCTGATGATGGGCATGGGCGTGGTGGCGCTGATCGGCAATGTCATCTGCCTGTTGCTGATCAATCGGCACAAGGATGGAGAAGTGCACATGCGCGCCAGCTGGATCTTCTCGAAGAACGATGTCGTCGCCAATATCGGCGTCATCGTCGCCGGTGCCCTGGTGCTTTGGACCGGCAGTCGCTGGCCCGATCTGATCATTGGCCTGCTGATCGTCGGCGTGGTGCTGCGCGGAGCAATGCAGATCATTGCCGAGGCCCGAGAGGAGCGGGTCGAAGCGGAGAAAACCGGCTGTTCATCCGCCGATACCCCGTGTGCAAAGTGATTCAAACCGGAAAGTGTCGAGGATTTCACAGGTAAATCCCTGTTTTTTTTGATCTGTTTTGTTTCGATTTGCCACTGAATGGCTATACTCCCGGCCGAAACGAAAACCAAGGAAAGAGGGAATTAGCTTGAACAACAAGAACAAAGACACAGGTTTGCGGTCCTTTACCTGCCCCGGCGCCTGGCTGCTGCTACTCAGCCTTGTGATGCCCGGATTGGCTTCGGCAGAACTGCTGATGACGGCCCCGCCGCGTGAATCGGCAGCCAAGGGACAGCAGTTGTATGGCCCGGTAGCCCAGTGGCTGAGCGGACTGCTGGGCGAAAAGGTGACCTATGTGCACCCGAAGAGCTGGCTGCACTATCAGCGCGATATCCGTGCCGACCGTTTCGATATCGTTTACGACGGTCCCCATTTCATTTCCTGGCGGATCAAGAAATACGGTCATCGACCGGTAGCCAAGTTGCCGGGCAAGCTGGGTTTCTACGCCATCGTGCGGGCCGATGACGACCGGATTCAACAGGTTTCCGACCTGGTCAACAAGAAGGTCTGCGTGATCGCGCCACCCAACCTGTCTTCGCTGACTCTGCTCAACGAGTTCCGCGATCCGATCCGCCAGCCTCGCCTGCTGACCGTGCGCGGCGGCATGCCCGGTGTGTTCAAGGCCTTCAAGGCCGGCAAGTGCCAGGCTGCGGTGTTGCGCGACCAGTTCTTCCGCAAGAAGCTCAGCGACGAGGACAAGGCCTCGGTGCGTGTCGTCTACCGCAGCCCCCTGTATACCAACCAGGGCTTTACCGTGAGCAGCCGCATCGACGATGCGCGCCTGGGCAAGATGAGAGAGGCCATGACCCAGGAGCAGGCCGTGCTCAAGCCGCTGCTCAAGCGATTTGCACCCAAGGCGGATCACATGCTGGAGGCTTCGGAAGACGACTACAGGAGTGACTACAAGCTGCTCAGCGGCATCATCATAGGCTGGGAAGTGGACTGATTCGTGGGTTTTCCTGAAATCTTCCGCCTCATGCGCCAGGGGGTCGAACTGATTGCCGTCTGGCCCTTCCGCTGGTATGCCATCGCCTTGCTGCTGTTGCTGCTGGTCGAATCGCTGGTGTTGCTGCCAGTGGCAGGCTTCACCCTGAAGGTGATCCTGACCGCCCTGTTTGCCGCCACCCTGATGCCGGTATTCGCCGATGCCGAGCAAGGCGAGCCGCCCCGCATCTCGCGTCTGTTCGGGTTTTACCGGCTGCCGCCTTCCGGCCTGCTGGCCATCGTGATCGCGGCCCTGCTGCCCTTCGCCCTGGGCCTGGGCTGGCTGGCCTGGCGGGCGGAGCCGGAGTCGGTGAGCTTCTTTTTCAGCAGCGTTCTGCGCATGGAACCGCCCTCGGCCGCACTGTTTCAGCAGTTCAAGATCAGCCTGTACCTGTTTTCCATGCCTTTCGTGTTCGTTCCGGTGGCGGTGGCGGTGAAGGGACTGGGGGGCTGGGCGGCCTTGCGCGAGAGCGTCCGCGCGGCAGTTCGTCACTGGCGCGTACCGGCGCTCTTCTTTCTCTTTTCCTTTGCCTACGAGTTGCTGATGGCGCGCCTGCCGGAATTCTTTCCGCTGGTCGGCGTGATCGTGGTGGCGCTGGTGCTGGTGCCGCTGTTCGTAGTGGTCATGCTGTCCTTCACCTATGTGCTCGGCGTTCGGGCATTGACAAGGTAAGTCAATCTTCCTTTTGCCGTCGCTCCAGCCAGTCGGCGAGAATCCCGGCGGCCAGGCTCAGCAGAAAAATCCCCGTAACCACCCAGGGCATGCGTACGAGCACGCTGTCCTGCAGCGTGCCCTGCCAGCTGAAGGTCTGGGTCATCATCAGCAGTACCAACAGGATTTCCAGCATGCCGAGCGTCAGGGCGTGACGCAGGGGACGGGACTCGGCGGCGCGTGCCGCGACCCAGGGCGGCAGGGCCAGCGAGGACAGGCCAATGATGCGCAGGGCCAGGTAGAGAAGATCCGCGGAAAGATAGCTTGAGAACAGGGCCAGGCTGCCGATGATCAGGATCATGTCGCCGACCACGACCAGGAACAGCGTGAACAGGCCGGCCAGCAGGGCCGGGCGTTCCAGTGTCGGCCGTTGGTTCATGCCGCCCGTTCTCCGTCGCCGCGCAGACGGAAGCAGGGCCTTTCCCGCTCGTCGATGAGCCCTTCTCGCAACAGCCAGTCCCGGGCATCCTCGGCATCCTGCTCGAACCAGGCGCGGGCGCTGCCCAGCCGAAAACTGTACCCCCAGCTATCCATGTCGGCGAGGGAACGCTGCCGTCCGAAATCGGGCAGTTCGTCGGCGAGCAGGGTCTGCAGGTAGCAGACGGCATTTTCCTCGTCGTAGTCCCCGGCGGCATCGGTATCCAGCGCGGCGCGACGCTGCGGATCCATGCAGATGTAGTGACAGGCTTCGTGCAGGATCGAGTGGATCGGCGTGTCGGGCCGGGCATAGAGACGGTCACCGATGAGCCCGGCCTCCTCGTCGCCCCAGAAGCTGCCGGGGATGGTCTGGCCAGGTTCGACCGATACCAGTTTCAGGCGATAGCGTGCCAGCAGATCGGCCAGTGTCTGCGGCGTACCCAGCTGTTCCAGTCGCAGCACGCCGGACGGATTCATGAGGATGCCTGTTGGCAGGAGAGCAGACCGGCGATGCTTTGTTCCAGCCGCCACCATTCCTCCTTCTCGTATTCGGAATGGCGATGGCGGGTACGGATCACCAGGTAGTTGATGGCGGCGCCAAAGATGCCGAGTATGCCGCCGATGTCGATGCCGGGCTGCTGGAAGTAGCGACGGATCTCCTTCACCAGCAAGTGCCCCCGCTCGCTGCGCTGTCGGTGCAGGGCACGGGTCAGCGGGTTGTCGGCGGAGAGCTCCCAGGCCAGGAGTTCCTGGGTCAGCGGCCGCTTGCGCAGGGCCTGGATGTGGCGGCGCAACAGCAGTTCCAGGTATTGGGGCAGGCTGTACTGGCTGATCCGGTCCATGTCTTCCTCGATGATCTCGTCGAGCCGCCACCACAAGTCGCGTTCCTCGGCGAAGCGCTCGAGCAGGCCGTCGAAACCGCCGAAATAGCGGTAGATGAGCACCTTGTCGCAACCGGCGGTGCGCGCCACGGCGTTGACGCCGACGGCCGGGAAGCCCTGTTCCAGCAACAAGGTTTCGACGGCGTTCAGCAAGCGCTGTTCGGTATCGGCGCGGCTCATGACGTGGCCTTCTCGAGCTGCTTGGCTTCGCGCCAGTAGCCTTCCATGCGCTCGAGCTGCTCGGGGCTGAAATGCTGCCGGTCCTGCTCCATGCGTTCGAGCACATGCTGGAAGCGGCGGATGAACTTCTCGTTGACGCGGCGCATCGCGGCCTCGGCATCGAGATCCAGCTTGCGTGCCAGATTCACGGTGACGAACAGGACATCGCCCAGTTCATCCTCGATCTCGTCGCGATTGCCGCCGGCCACGGCCTCGCGCAGTTCGGCGATCTCCTCGTCGAGCTTGTCCAGCACTGGCTCTGCGGCGGGCCAGTCGAAATGGTAGTCGGATGCCGCGGCGGTGAGCTTCTGCGCCCGCGCGAGGGCCGGCAGCTGCGGGGCAATGCGGTCCAGGATCCGGCCACCGGCTGGCTTTTCCTGCTGTTTGCTGTGCTGCCATTGCTCGGCAAGGCCCGCCTCGTCCACCGGGCCCTCGTGCTGCGGGTCGAACACATGGGGATGGCGACGGCGCATCTTGGCGACGATGCCGTCGATGACCTCGCCGATGTCGAAGCAACCGGCTTCCTCGGCGATGCGGGCATGGAAAACCACATGGAACAGCAGGTCGCCCAGTTCCTCGCGCATGGCGCCCGCGTCATCGGCCTCGATGGCGCTGAGCAGCTCGCAGGTCTCCTCGAGGGTCCAGGGCGCGATGCTGCGGTGATCCTGGCGCAGATCCCAGGGACAGCCGGTTTCGGGGTCGCGCAGCGCGGCCATAAGTTCCACCAGTGGGGTCAAATCCGCCATCTCATTCCACCTGGATGCAGGCGGCAATCTCGCGGAACAGTTGCCGCGCATAGCGGCTCTTGCGTTCGTCGCTGCCGGCCTGTTGCCAGTTGCGGCGGATCTGCCGCAGGCTCTGGCGCTGCAGCATCGGGTATTCCTCGCACAGGGCCTGGATTGCCGGGTCGCCCTCGGCCAGGATGCGGTCGCGCCACTGTTCGCTGAGGTGGAAGCGCAGCTTGTCGTAGCGGTCGGCGTTTTCGATGCGGTCCACCGCCTCGAGTATCGGTCCCATATCCATGGAACGCAGCAGCTTGCCGATGAACTGGAACTGGCGCTTCTGGGCGCTGCGCTTGTTGTGCAGCTTCTGCGCCAGGGCAATGGCGTCTCTGAGGCTGTCGTCGAGGGGGATGCCGGCCAGTTGCGCGGGCTTGTAGCCGGCCAGTTTGCGGCCGAGTTTCTGCAGGGCCTTGCTGTCTCGCTTGAGCTGGCTCTTGCTGACCCATTCGATGTCTTCCCCGGCGTCTTGCCCGGGGTCAAACTCTGCTTCGTCTGCGGGTTTCATGTAGTAGAATGGGCGGATGAAAAACAGCGATAGTAACAGCTTGTCGGCATCGACAGAAACCCTCGAATCGATCATCGCCGACGCCCTGGATCAGGCGCGCCGGCTCGGCGCCAGCTCCGCCGAGGCGGGGCTGACCCTGTCCGAGGGCATGAGCGTCTCGGTGCGCATGCGCGAGGTCGAAACCGTCGAGTATCAGCAGGACAACGGTCTGGGCATCAGCGTCTATTTCGGCCAGCGCAAGGGCACGGCCAGCACCTCCAGTCTCGACCCCGAGGCCATCCGCAAGACCGTGCAGGCCGCCTGTGACATCGCCCGCCACACCTCCGAGGACCCCTGCACCGGTCTTGCCGATGCGGAATGCCTGCAGACGGAGTTCCGCGATCTTGACCTGTGGCACGACTGGTCGCTCGACTCGGCCGAAGCCATCGATCTGGCACTGACCTGCGAGGCGGCGGCGCTGGATGTCAGCGAGCAGATCGTCAACTCCGACGGCGCGAGCCTCGATACCGCGCGCGGCATCTCCGCCTATGGCAACACCCACGGCTTTCTGCAGTCCGAGCGCAAGACCCGCTATAGCATAAGCTGCTCGGTGGTCGGTGACGACGGCCAGGGCATGCAGCGCGACTACTGGTACAGCGTTGCCCGGTCGCCGCAAGGTCTGGAGGCGGTCGAGGCCATCGGCCGCCGCGCCGCCGAGCGCAGCCTGCGCCGGCTCGGTGCGCGCAAGCTGCCTACCGGCCGCCATCCGGTACTGTTCGTGCCCGAGTTGGCGCGGGGCCTGATTTCCCATTTCAACCAGGCCATCGGCGGCAATGCCCAGTACCGCAAGGCCAGCTTTCTGCTCGATGCCCGTGGCGAGCAACTGTTCCCCGAATTCGTCGATCTGATCGAGCAACCCTATCTGCCGGGCGCTCTTGGCTCGGCCAACTACGATGCCGAGGGCGTGGCGGTGTACGAGGGTCCGGTGGTGGAGAAGGGCGTGGTCTGCGACTACCTGCTCGACAGCTATTCCGCGCGCAAGCTCGGCCGCCAGACCAACGGGCACGCCAGCGGGGTGCACAACCTGCGTCTGAGCGATACCGGCGAGGATCTGCAGGCCCTGCTGAAGAAGATGGATCGCGGCCTGATGGTGACCGAGTTGATGGGGCAGGGCGTGAATACCGTGACCGGCGACTACTCCCGCGGCGCGGCCGGTTTCTGGGTCGAGAACGGCGAGATCCAGTACCCGGTCGAGGAGATCACCATCGCCAGCAACCTGCGCGACATGTTCAGCGGCATTGTCGCGATCGGCAACGACCTCGACCGCCGCGGCAATATCCTCAGTGGATCCATTCTGGTCGATGAAATGACGGTGGCCGGGGAAGGCTGAGCGAAGCGCCGCGCGCTACGAACCTTCCGCTCAGCGGCGATCCTCCAGCCCCTTGCGGGTCTGCGCGATCTCGACATAGGTATCGAGCCGAGTTTCCAGGCGAATCACC
>WGBK01000240.1 GCA_015494335.1 Gammaproteobacteria bacterium
GGTGAAACTGCCCTCGCCTCCCAGGGAACGCAGCTGGACACCCGGCTGACTGCTCAGCAGCTGGTCCAGACTGGTCAGCCCCTGGCGCTCGATATCCGTCTCGGTGATACGGCGGACATGGCGTTCGTCGTTCTCGATCGACTCCGCCGAAGGTCGGTCACGGCCGACGATCACGATCTCGATCACCGCGCGTGACGTCGCGGGCCACAACAGAAGCGGCATCAACAGCAACCCGCAGACCACCGCGGGCAGGGAACGGCCATGCGCCATGTTCGCGTCACGACCCGCGGGGAACAACGGAGAAACAACCGGACCCGTGGCGCGCACGAGTCCACCGGGAAATGGACTGCATCGACTCCTCTGGCGCCCACCGCGCCGCTGGATGGTTGAAGATATCGAAGGCCGGTCTCCGGACTTGCAGGTGGTCGCGTTGCGACCGGAATCGACGCCTTCCCGGCCTGAGCCAGTGGCGGGTTGCCGATTCCATTTCCTGCCTACCGTTGCGGGGGCAGTGTCGGCATTGATCGCTTGCGATCGCACCGACTTCCCGTTTAACCGGACCTGCTGGGCAGCAGGGCCGGCACCTTCGTCAAGCCGGAACCATAGCGACTGCCCGCCCTGCAGGCAACCGGTTTTTGTTCACCGCCCGGGTGGTTTTACAACCGCCTCTCGGGGCCGGAAACGGCCCCTATCCATTGGGAGATAATTCCCAGTTTTATTTTTTTATGATACGGTTCTCAAAAATGAGGGAATAGCGCAACGGCAACTGCCGCGCGCCCAGCCTTTCCCCTTGTTCGTTGAAGTTCGCTACTCACCTTCAGAGGACAGTACAATGAATGCCGCATACACACGGGCAGTAAGACACGCCACTACCGCAACCATCCTGTTTGCCAGCCTGCTGCTGGCCGCCTGCTCGGATTCCTCGGGCAGCTCATCGGGTACAGATGCCAGCCGATCCGAACAGGAAAGCCGCCTGCTCATCGAGGAAGCAAAATGGGACCGGGAAAAGATGCGTCTCAAGGTCAAGGGAAAGGCCCGCAAGAAACAGACATTGCGACTCAGCGACGCCGACAGCGGACAGCTGATCGAAGAGTTCCGCAGCAAGGACAAGGACTGGAAGATCAAGAAGGAGATGGACTACGCCCCCTGCCGCGTGCGCGTAGAGGATGAAAGCGGTCGCAGCGACGAGAAGAACGTGAAGGACGCCCCCGCCGACTGCGGCATGAATGCCGGCGGAGGCAATGGTGGCGGTACGGGCGGAGGCACCGGCGGCGGAACCGGAGCCACCGGCGACTTCACGGTGCTCGCCTCAAACGATCTCGGCATGCATTGCGCCGACCAGGACTTCCGCATCTTCAGCATCCTGCCGCCCTACAATGTGCTCAACGCCCAGGTGCTGCAGAAGGGTTCGGAGCCGAAGATGATGTCCCCGGCCGACGGCATACGCGTCACCTACCGGGCGGTCGAGTCCAACTACTTTGCCGATCTTACCGATCCCACACGCCTGCCGGACAGCAACCAGTCCATCACCACCACTTCGCTGAACCTGCCCGGCGTGTTCAAGAGCAATTTCTGGGAGCTCACCCTGCCCTCGCTCAGCGGCATCGACAAGATTGGTTTCAAGGCCTACGAACCGCTCTACCCCTCCCAGGTGCTGGCCCAGTTCCCGTCCACGCCTGATCTGGGCCTGCCGGCACCGGTGGTCGAGGAACTGTACCTCGGCGGCGGAACCCTGACGGCCGAACAGGCTGCCATGCCCGGCAGCGGCAACACACCGCAGCCCTTCCGCGGCTATGTCAAGGATATGCCCTTCTTCGTCGATTTCCCCTTCGGCTACACCGTGCGGGATTTCAAGCGCTACACCGCCGAGGGCGTACCCATGTCGCCGGTAGACGATAGCGGCCGATCCAATCCCTACCCGCTGATGCGTGTAGAGGCCCGGGACAGCGCCGACAATGTACTGGCCTCGGTGGATACCGTGGTGCCCGTCGCTTCGGAGGCCGATTGCGCGGTCTGCCATGCCTCGCAGGAGGTCTGCGACATCGACACCACCAATTCCCTGGTCTGCGACGACATCGCCAACAGCCAGTACCCGAAGCCCGGCTTCCCGGCCACGCGGCCCCTGGAATTCATCGAGACCGCGGCCCAGGCGCTGAATGTCATCGGCGATACCCTGGAACAGAAGGTCATCAACAGCGCCAAGATCAACATCGTGCGTCTGCATGACTACAAGCACGATACTTCCCTGGCCGGCAGCGAGCCCGACGGCAGCAACGGCGATACCACGCCGAATGTCGTCTGTGCCAGCTGTCACTACTCGCCGGCCCTGGATCTCGCGCATCTCGGCCCCAATGACGACAACGGCAAGGAACAGACCAAACACATCAGCATGTCCCGCGCCATGCACAAGGTCCACGGCAGCCTGCCGCAAAAGGACCCGGCCAATTACGGCCACCTGTTCCCGATCATGCCGCCGCCCGGACCAGCCCGTGACCCGCTGTATGCAGAAGAAGTGCTGATGAATACCTGTTACAACTGCCATCCCGGCAAGCGCGCCAAGTGCCTGCGCGGCGCCATGGGCGGTTCCGGCACCGTGTGCCAGGATTGTCATGGTCAGCTGACCCAGGTCGGTGAGGACTTCTCCGAAGGCTTCCCGCTGGCCGGTTTCCCCGGCGGAGCCGATCTCGGCAAGCGCGTGCCCTGGGCATCCGAACCCTCCTGTGACAGCTGCCATGTCGGCGATGTGCTGCAGGTCAGCCAGCTCAAGCAGCAGGGACAATTGACCGACACCGTGGTCAACTTCAGCGACAGCCACGGCAACAGCGACGGCCTGCGCCTGCTGATGACCTACCGCCTGAGCCAGCACAAGGTCAACAACGGCCCCGACCAGCTGCAGCTGTTGCGCTTCCCGCAGTCCCGTTTCGCGGCGACCCAGGCACTGTATCGCCTCAGCGGCAGTGGCGGCAGTGACAAGCAGGGGCACGAGGGTATCAGTTGCGAAAATTGCCACGGCAGCACCCATGCGATCTGGCCCAACAAGAATCCCTTCGCCAACGACAACAAGGCAGCGCTGGATCTGCAGGGGCATGCCGGTCCGATCGTCGAGTGCTCCACCTGCCATACCGGCGATCTCGGCGTAACACTCGACGGCCCCCACGGCATGCATCCGGTCGGCGACACCCGCTTCTCCAACGGAGGACACGAGGATCTGGCGGAGAAGAACAAGGACGCCTGCCGCGCCTGCCACGGTCAGACCGGCGAAGGCACGGTACTGTCCCGCGCCGCTGCCGACCGTGTGCTGCGCAACGAGGATCACGGCACGATCCGCGTCGCCAAGGGCGAGCCGGTCACCTGCAGCCTGTGCCACGGAAACAAGCTGAAATAACCCTCTGGTTCCAGTCCTGACCACACTGGATCTGGCCGTCAGTCCGCAGGGGCTGGCGGCTTTTTTGTGCCCACATAAAAGCTTGGTCGACAAGACTCCGGACCCTATAATTTGCGGCCGTTCTCGATCCTGCCGTTTTCATGCAATCCCTGCTCGATTCCATCTACCTGCTGCAGTTCACGCCCCTGCAACTGGCGCTGACCCTGCTGGTATTCGTATGGTCCGGTTTCGTGCGCAGCGGCCTCGGCTTCGGCGGCGCGGCCCTGGGACTGCCGCTGATGCTGCTGATCGACAACTCGCCCCTGTTCTGGCTGCCGGTGATCGGCCTGCACCTGCTGTTCTTCACCAGCCTGACCCTGCGCAAGCGACTGCACAATGTGGACTGGGGCTATCTGAAAAAGTCTTTCAAATGGATTTTTCCGGGCAAGATCGTCGGCGTGCTGGGGCTGCTCAACCTGCCCAACCAGTGGCTGGTCATCATCATCTACAGCATCACCCTGTTCTACGCGATCCTGTGGATGCTGCAGAAGAGCATCCGCAGCAAGAGCGGCTGGACCGACAAGCTGATCCTGCTCATCGGCGGTTATGTGTCCGGCACCTCGCTGACCGGCGCGCCGCTGATCGTCGCCGTGTACATGCATCATGTCGAGACCCGGCGCCTGCGCGACACCCTGTTCGTGCTCTGGTTCATCCTGGTGATGATCAAGATGGGCACCTTCGCCGCCTTCTCGGTGGACCTGCACATTCTCAGCTCGCTGCTGCTGATCCCGGTGGTCGGTATCGGCCACTATCTCGGCCTCAGGGCCCATGACCACCTGATGGCCAACGACGCCCTGTTCAAGCGCGTACTCGGCGGCGTGCTGTCGCTGATCTGCCTGCTCGGTTTCAGTCAGGCCCTGTAATCCGTTGGTCCTTCCAGCGGTAGGCGCTTTTCATCCACAAGGGAGGCAGCACCGTGGTCATGGCAATGACGATGACCATGCCGGCATAGACTTCGTTGTCGAAGATGCCGCTGCTGCGTCCCAGCTCGGCAAAGATCAGCCCGACCTCGCCCCGCGGCGACATGGCCAGGGCGATGATCAGCCGTTGCGTCCAGTGCTCGCGGATCAGCATCGCGCCGGCCAGCTTGCCGAGCAGCGCGAGCAGGAAGAACAGCAGCGAAAAGCCCCAGATGAAGGGCGAGCTCCAGTCGATCTCGCGCAGGTTCAGCGAAAGCCCGACCATGACGAAGAACAATGGCGTCCACAACTGGATGATCGGCTGCATCTGTCGCTCGATGCGATCGGAAAAGCTGTCGTCCTGACGCAGCGCGATACCGAAGGGCAGAAAGAAACGACGCGACAGCGCCAGGCCGGCGGCAAAGCCCCCGAGCAGTTCCGGCGCGCCGACCGCATGGGCCAGCCAGGCGAAGAACAGCACCAGGGATACGATCGAGGTGGGAATCAGTCCCGGCAATTCGGTGCGGCGGTCAAAACGCTGGATCAGCAACGACAGCAGCTTGGCCGCCAGGGGCGCGAACACGAAGAAGGCGAGGATGAACAGCAGCACCTTGCCGGTGTTGATCAGGCTGATGCCGCCACGGGTGGAGAACTCGTACAACAGAGCCAGCAGGATCACGCCGAGCACATCATCGAGCACCGCCGCACCGAGCACCACCTGGCCTTCCTCGCTGTTCTGCCGACGCAGATCGGTGA
>WGBK01000241.1 GCA_015494335.1 Gammaproteobacteria bacterium
GACCACGGCATCGCCATAGTCCGCGGCATAGCTCCAGCGGGCGCGACTGGCGCCGGGCGGAATTTCCGAGCGGTAACGGATTCGCGACTTGCGCGACAGCCGTACATCCCCGACTTCGGGCACCTCGATGCCCTCGTAGCGCCATTGCGCCGACCGCCAGTCTTCCTTCGCAGTGGCGAACTCGAGTTTCAGGCCGCGGGCGTAGATCGGTGCAAACTCCGCAAAGCGTTGCCGCAGGGCTTCGGGCGGGAGTGCGCGCAGGCGCCGGTATTCGTCGGCGCGCGGGGAGTCGTCGGTATTCTTGTGGGCCGGACCGATGCCGGCGAGCAGGGCCTCGGCATTGGTTTCGACGAGCAGCTTGACGCTGCCGTCGGGCGAGAAGGATACTGTGACCAGCGCCGGCCGAAGCTGGTGCGCCTGAGCGGTTCCCAGCAGCCCGAAAGTCAGCCACAGCAGGATCACCCAATGCATTTTTCGTACAAGATTGTTCACGTTTTTCTTCTGGTTGCAGGATGGTGGTGGAACTCGGCCCTCGCCCACGACTTCTGGCTGGAGGCTCACCCATTCTATACGCCGCTCGGCAAGCCTGTCGATCTGAGCATCCATGTCGGCGCCGATTTCGTCGGCGACAGCCTGCCCAATATCCGCAACTGGTACGACGACTTTTCCCTCTACCTGCCGGGCGAGAAGAAATCCGTGCCGGGCAAGCTCGGTGATGACCCGGCCGGACATTTCACCCCGGATCGCAGCGGTACCTGGCTGGTCGGTTACCAGAGTCGATTCAGCTATGTGGATATCGATCCGCAAACCTTCCGCAAATACCTGGAAATGGAAGGCCTGGACAACGCTCTCGACTACCGCCGGAAAAAGGGGCTGGAGCAGAGCAACGGGCGCGAGCGTTACATCCGCCATGCCAAGGCGCTGGTGCAGGCCGGCGAGGATTTCTCCGTCGATGCCTCGACGCTGGCCATCGGCTACGAGCTGGAAATCGTGCCGGAGCGGAATCCCTACCGCCTCAAGGTAGGCGACCGCTTGCCGGTGCGTCTGCTGTATCGGGGCGAGCCGGCCGAGGGTCTGCTGTTGATCGCCTTCAACCGGTCACGGCCCGGGGAAAAGCAGTCGTCGCGCAGCGACGAACAGGGACGGGTCGTGATCGAACTCGACCGGCCCGGAACCTGGATGCTGAAAGCGGTGAAGATCCTCCCCTATTCCAGCACCGATGTCGATCCGAAGGCCGACTGGCAGAGCCACTGGGCCAACCTGACCTTTGAATTGCGTTGAGATCGACGCGCGGATTCAGGCCGCGCGCGAGTAATCCGCGGCCGGAGCGATGGAGGCATCGAACAGGCCCCGCTGCTCCAGGTGCTGCTGCATCGGCTCGAAATCGAAATCGCCTAGCAGGCGGTCGAGCCGGTTCTCGCAATCCTCGAGATGGTTGTAATGACGGAAACGGGAGAACCAGCTGGCCTCGACCCGCGGCTGGCCGGGGTCGATCTCCCAGGGATGCAGGTAGAACACGAAGGGCGTGCCCTGGCGATTGAGGCTGCGATAGAAGAAGCGGCTCAGCGCGTAGGGGTAGAGGCGAAAATATCCCCCGCCGGCCACCGGCAGCGTCTGCCCCAGCACCCGGTAGGTGGACAGCGGAAACTCCACCAGCTCATGCCCCTGCGGGGTCTTCAGGCGATGGGGCTGCTCCGGCGAACCCTTGATGCCGTAGCGGTCGTGCACCACGGGAAAGATGCTCGAATCGTAGCGGAAGCCGGCCTCGGCCAGGGTATCCAGGGCCCACAGCGACTTGCGGGTGATCGAGTAGCTGGCCGCCCGGTAACCCAGCACCGGCTTGCCGGTAATGTCTTCCAGCAGCGCCTTGGAATCCAGGGTCTCGCGTCGAAAGACTTCCGGCTCCTGGTTATAGATCAACTGGTGGCTGTAGCCGTGACTGGCGATTTCGTGACCGCGTCGGTCGATCTCGCGGATCAGCTCCGGAAAGCGTTCGGCGATCCAGCCCAGCACGAAGTGAGTGGCCTTGACCTGGTGCCGGTCGAACAGGTCGAGCAGGCGCGCGACATTGTTCTCCACCCGTGCGGGGATCTTGTCCCAGTCCTCGGGGCGGATGGACTCGGCGAGCGCCGCGACCTGGAAGTAATCCTCGACATCGATAGTGAGCACATTGTTCATGGCGGTCATCCTTCTTCAACAACCCGCTATGGTAACGCCTTGTCGAAAAGGATATGTGAAGGCAGTCGCAGCGCCATCCCGTGGACCGGGCCGGGCAGAGTCAGCTCCCTTCCTGCACTGGGTTTAGCGGGGTATTCGTCTCTGCGGGGCGCGACTGCTTCTGCCACTGACTCATCCCGCCCGACACCACATGCACATCGTCAATCCCCCCTTTCCAGAATCCGGGCTGCCTTGCGAGATCGGCGATCGGTAGTGCAAATGATGGCTATAGGCGTTTCCTGGCGGGGCGAAAGCTCTTTCATGCGCTTCTGCAAGGTCTCCACCGGAAGGTTGAGGGCACCGGGAATGTTTCCCGACGCATAGTCCTCGGCCGAGCGCACATCCAGCACCAGGGGTTTCTTTTCCTGTTGCAGTTATTGATGCAATTCTTCGATATCCAGGCTGGGGCCGAGCCTCAGCCACCCGATGATCCGCGGCAGGAAAGCCACCACCGCCAGCAGCGCCAGCGCCAGCAGCCCTTTCTGGATAAGGCCCTCACCACCGGCTGCCGCTTCACGCCCCACATAGCCCAGGTAGGTATAGGCAACCGCGCCCGGAAGCATGAAGAGGTAGCTGGCAAGGACATAGTCCCGGAAGCGAATGCGCGTCAGCCCCAGTGCGTAGTTGAGCAGGTTGAAGGGGAACAGCGGCACCAGGCGGACGAAGGCAACGAAGCGCCAGCCTTCCTTCTCCACGCCCTCCTTGAGGCGCCGGAGGGC
>WGBK01000242.1 GCA_015494335.1 Gammaproteobacteria bacterium
GCCGTCAGTCACGCCGGAGGATGCCGACTGCCAGCAGATCATCTGCCGTCGCCTGCAGCCGCTGGGCTTCGACTGCGAAACCCTCCCCTTCGGCGAGGTCACCAACCTGTGGGCGCGGCGCGGCGACTCCGGTCCGGTTTTCGCCTTTGCCGGTCACACGGATGTGGTACCCACCGGGCCGCTGGAGGACTGGGACAGCCCGCCCTTCGAGCCGCAGATCCGCGACGGCATGCTCTATGCCCGCGGAGCGGCCGACATGAAGTCAAGCATCGCCTGCTTCATCGTCGCCTGCGAGGAATTCCTTGCCGAGCATCCGGATCATCGAGGTTCGATCGCCTTTCTGATCACCAGCGACGAGGAAGGCCCGGCCCGAAACGGCACGGTGAAGGTGGTCGAAACCCTGCAGGCACGCGGCGAGAAGATCGACTGGTGCCTGGTCGGCGAGCCCTCGAGCACCGAGGTGCTCGGCGATGTGGTCAAGAACGGGCGCCGCGGTTCCCTCGGAGCCCGGCTGGTCATCGAAGGCGTGCAGGGCCATGTAGCCTATCCCCACTTGGCCGACAACCCGGTGCACCGAGCCGCCCCCTTCCTCGCCGAACTGGTCGCCGTGGAGTGGGATGCCGGCAACGAATTCTTCCCTCCCACCACCCTGCAGATCTCCAATATTCACGCCGGCACAGGCGCAACCAATGTCATCCCCGGCGAGCTGGTCATCGATTTCAACCTGCGCTTCTCCACCGTGCAGACACCGGAGGGATTGCAGCAGCAGATCGAGGCAATGCTGAAGAAACACGGCCTCGCCTACCGCATTGACTGGAACCTGTCCGGCCTGCCCTTCCTCACCGAGACCGGTCCCCTGCTGGAAGCCGCGCGCAGGGCCATCCGCGATGTCCAGGGCATCGAAACCGAGATGTCCACCGCCGGAGGGACCTCCGACGGCCGTTTCATCGCACCCACCGGGACACAGGTGCTGGAACTCGGCCCGGTCAACGAAAGCATCCACAAGATCAACGAGCATGTGCGCGTCGCGGACCTCGAGGCACTGACCCGTATCTACCGGAAAATGCTCGAGAATCTACTACTATAAAGGACTAACCTGGCTGTACGGAGTCCGGGGAGAGGAAATCCATGCACCAGACTCATGACTGAAGAAAGCATTCGCCACGGGCTGCATTCCTATCGATTGCGGTACATCCTGTTCGCCGTGGTCGCGGTGCTGTCGATGCTGCTGTTCTCCTTCTACAGTTGGACGGAGATTTCCCTGAGCAGCCAGACCACCCGTCAGAACATCATCGAGCGCAACCGGGCGGAAGAACAGCTGAAACAGGTCATGGACCAGTTTCACCAGGTGCGGGTACAGATCTACCAGTTCAGCCTCGATCCCGAGATCACTTCCAAACCCGAAGTCATCGGTTCTCTGTTCCGTCTGGTGGATCTCGCGTCTCGCATCGATATTCGCGTATTTGACGAAATCGATGCCGAGGCACTCAACGATTTCGTCATCCAGATCCCGCTGGCGATGCACCAGGCCAGTGTCCGACTGGTGGCCATACGCAGCGACAACGAGCGCTGGATCCCGGCCACCGGCAACATGTTCTCGAAGATGCTGCCGATCAACGAGCGTGTGCGCAACCTGTTCATCGAGATGCGCAACGATCTCGAGGGCGATGAAAATCCCGAGGCACAGCAGCTGCTGATCAACCTGCTGGACCTGCGCAACCTGTGGTCCCTGATCGTATCCGAGTTCCGCCTTCTGGCGACCAACCGGCTGGGTATCTTCGGCCACCCCAGCGAAACCATCGTGCGGCGCATCGAGAACCTCTACCTGCTGCTCGACAGCTTCGACCAGAAGCTCGACAACTTCAACAAGACCATCAACAGCTATGAATATTTCTTCATCAAGAGCTACTACCTGCCTCAACTGAAGAAGATTTCCCGTCAGTGGAGGGAGATCAGCGAAGACACTATCCGGATGCTGCGCCAGCCGGACTGGCGACGCGACATCGTCGAGTTGCGCAAGCTGGAATCCCTGATGCAGCGTTTCAACCAGTTGTCTCTACTGCTCCAGCGCGAACTGCAGCGACAGTCTGTACGCGACATCGAGAACCTCAATCGCATCAACCAGCAGTTTGCCCGCGCGATCATGATCCTGACCCTGGGTGGCCTGCTGTTCGCCGTCTTCGGCTACCTGTTCACCAGCCGCAACATGCTCCGACCTATCGAACAGCTGCGCAAGGCCCTCTACCTGCAGTCCCGCGGCATGGCGCAATCGCTGGAAGTCACGGCTTCCACCAGCGAAATCCGGGAGCTGGTCGCGTCCTTCAACCAGATGAGTCAACGCATTCACAACCGCGAACAGCGTCTCGACTACATCGCTCACCATGATGTGCTGACCCAGTTGCCGAACCGCCTGATGTTCAACGAGCGCCTCGATCACGCACTGAAACTGAAATCCCGCAGCAACTGCAGTACCGCCGTCATGTTGCTGGATCTCGACCGCTTCAAGCTGATCAACGATTCGCTGGGGCACCTTTTCGGCGACAAGCTGCTGCAGCAGACGGCCCAGCGCCTGCGCAACTGCCTGCGCGAGGAAGACACCATCGCCCGGCTCGGCGGCGACGAGTTCGCCATCATCATCGAGAACCTGGAGAACCCGTCGCAGGCCGAGGTACTGGCACGCAAGATCATCCGCCTGTTCCAGCGACCCTACGATATCGACGGCCAGGAAATTCATGCCTCCACCTCGATTGGCGTGGCCCTTGCGCCCTTGCACGGTCGCGATCCCGAGACCCTGCTGCGCTATGCCGATATCGCCATGTATCAATCCAAGACTCAGGGACGAAACCAGTACACGCTGTTCGATGCCGCCCTGGAGAACTCCGAGCAGTCCCTGATCAATTTCGAAAACGAGTTGCGCGAGGCCATCACCGGGGACCAGTTCTGCCTGCATTACCAGCCGATCATCGACCTGCGCAACCCGAGACATTTCGCCTGCGAGGCGCTGCTGCGCTGGAAACACCCGAAGCGCGGTCTGCTCTACCCAAATGCCTTTCTGAACCTGCTTGAAGACCGCATGCTGATGTACGATCTGACACGCTGGGTGGTCCGCAACGGCCTGGCCTTCCAGAAGAAGCTGTATCAGGAATTCGGAATTCGACTGCGCCTGTCGATCAACCTGGCTTCGACCATCTTCAGCCATCAACGCTATCGCGAAGGCATCACCCGGTTGTTGATGGAAGTCTGTGACTTTCCGCAAAAGGTGGTACTGGAAATCACCGAAGACACCCTGCTCAGCGACATGCGTCAATCCTCGTCCACACTGCAGCAGTTGCACCGGGCCGGTTTTCGCATTGCGCTCGACGATTTCGGCACCGGCCAGTCCTCTCTCTCCCACCTGCGCGCTTTCCCCATCGACATCATCAAGATCGACCGCGAGTTCGTGCAGGACATCAGCGAGGACGAGCAGGATGCCAAGCTGGTCAGCGCCATCCTGATGATGGGCAGGGAACTGGGCAAGGAAGTCATCGCCGAAGGAGTCGAATCGAAGAAGCAACTGGAATTCCTCTCCCAACGCGACTGCCACATGATCCAGGGATTCCTGTTCTCCCGCCCCCTGCCCGAGAGCGAATACCTCGAGCTGCTGCGCAAGCAACTTCCGGGGCGCAGAACCGCCGTCTGAATCATGACCGACAACACCGCCTACACCGGCCGTTTTGCCCCCACCCCTTCCGGGCCCCTGCACTTCGGCTCGCTGGTCACTGCCGTGGGCAGCTATCTGGATGCGCGTTCGCAACAGGGCCGGTGGCTGTTGCGCATGGAGGATGTGGATACGCCCCGGGTGCAGACCGGCAGCGCTGACGACATCCTTTCCACGCTGGAGGCCTTCGATCTGCACTGGGACGGCCCGGTGTTGTACCAGAGCCAGCGCTTCGAAGCCTATGAGGCTATTCTGCAGCAATTGACGGAACAGGGGCTGCTCTATGCCTGCCGTTGCAGCCGCCGTCAGTTGATCGAGGAGAAGGTGCGGCAGGGACCGCTGGGGCTGATCTATCCCGGGCATTGCCGCAACCGGAATCTCGACCCTGCCGGACACAGCCTGCGTCTGCGCATTGATGGGCCGGCAGTGATCGAATTCGAAGACCGACACTGCGGGCCACGACGCATGGATCTGGCCGCTGAAGTAGGCGATGTGGTACTCAAGCGCGTGGACGGCATTTACGCCTATCACCTGGCGGTAGTCGTCGACGATGCCTTTCAGGGTGTTTCGGACATCGTACGCGGCGCCGATCTGCTCGATGTCAGCTTCGTGCACCGTTACCTGGCAAGCCAACTAAACCAGCCCCTGCCCCGCTATCTGCACCTGCCGCTGGTCTATGCCGAGCCAGGCAGGAAGCTGTCCAAGCAGACCGGCGCACAGGCACTGGACCGGTCAAGAGCCGGCGTTTTGCTGTTCGATGCTTTGGAGTTTCTCGGCCAGACACCACCCCGCGACTTGCGCGGTGCGGCGCCCCGGGAGTTGCTGGACTGGGGCGTTGAGCACTGGCAACCGGGGCACCTGCCCACAGCGGCTCTTACAACTTGAAAGCGGCCCCGAAACTCTCTTGAGAACTTCGCAGAAGGATCAGGGTTTGACCTTGTCGATGATCAGCTTCACCGGGCCATCCAGCTTGCTGCGTTCCAGCGGGGACGACTCGGCGTAAAGATCGCCACTGGA
>WGBK01000243.1 GCA_015494335.1 Gammaproteobacteria bacterium
GTAGATACCTGCAACCGCTGCAGCGGAACGGGCACTTTCGAAAGCGAGTGTCGCCGCTGCTCGGGCAGCGGGCATTTCACGGTGACCTGCCGCAAGTGCGGCGGCAGCGGCTGGTATCGGTTCTGAACCTGAAGGCAGGGAGGACGCCGGGTGAGCAACCGAAAACTCTACCTCGCCGCCTACGATGTGGCCCATCATCGCCGCCTCCGGCGCATGCTCGAGGTCGTAAGGGACTATGCCACCGGAGGGCAGAAATCGGCCTACGAATGCTGGCTCGATGACCGGGAACGGGACGAACTGCTGCAGCGGGTCCGGCGCGAACTCGACCTGGACGAAGATCGGTTTGCCTGCGTCGAGCTCAATGCGAGGCTGAAAACACGCACTCTGGGCAAGGCGATAGCGCCGGCCCGCCTCGACTACTTCCTCGTGGAATAGGTGCATCGCCATGCAAACACTGGTACTGGATCGTAAAAACATCGCGCTCACGGCCAGGGGCGAACGCCTGCAGATTCACGAGGAAGGGCAGAAACCCCGCCAGATACCGATGCGTCTGCTGGATCGCATCGTCATCAGCGCCAGCCTGGACATCAACAGCATGCTGCTGCGCAAGCTCGCCAGTCGCGGCATCTCCCTGCTTGTCATCAACCCGCGCAAGCCCGAAGACCCCGCCTGGCTCTCGGGGCCGGCTCACAATGACGCGGCAAGGCGGGTGCGACAACTCCGCGCCAGCGATGACGGGCGGATCTGCCGCAAGGTTGCCGGCTATCTGGTGGGCCAGAAACTGCAGGGACATCGCAGCCTGCTGCTGCGGGCCATTGACCGGTATCCTGCCCATCGCAGCGTGCTTCGCCGGACGGAAAAGAGTATCAGTCAGGCCTGGCTGCGGCTGGGCGAGGGGGAACAGTCGCTGGACAGTCTGCGCGGTATCGAAGGCGCCGCGGCCGCGGCCTGGTTCGCCGCCTGCGCCGCCCTGCTGCCGCAGGAATGGAACTTCCACGGGCGCAATCGCCGCCCGCCGCGGGATCCGGTCAACGCCATGCTCTCGCTGGGGTACACGCTGGCCGACCATGTTGCCAACCGCAAACTTCAGGAACAGGGCTGGGACCCCATGATCGGTTTCTACCATCGGCTGGCCTGGTCCCGCCGTTCCCTGTCCAGTGACCTGCTCGAACCCCTGCGTCCGCTGGTCGATGAATGGGTACTCGAACTCGTCACCGAAGGCCATCTTCAGCCAAGGCACTTCCGCGACAGCGGGGAAGGCTGCTTCCTGGCAAAGGAGGGCAGGGCCATCTACTACCGCGAATGGGCCCTCTGCATGCTCGATCGGCTCCGGCATCCCATCGAGCGACACCTGCAACACATGGGGGAAATCGTTCATGGCGACAGCATCACCCCGTAGGACCGTCTATCTGCGCGGTAATGCCGACGGGCGCGTCCTTCGGGACGGACCCTCCCTGCGGGTGCGCCTGCCCGGAAAATCCGATCAGATCGTGCCCCTCGCCCAGGCCGCCCGCATCCACTGCTTCGGAACCATCGAATGGGATCGGGCCGCACTGCTGGCCTGCGCCCGGCAGGGCATACCCGTACAGTTTTTCGGTCACAGCGGCGAGCGAATGGGCAGCTTTCAGCCGCCGCAGCCGGCAGACCCCGGCAACCTGGCCGAGCGGCTGGAGCACAGCCTCGCCGATCCGCGCTGCAGTCATCACCTGAGCGCCTGGCTGCTGGCCCGCCAGAAGACCGCCGCCAATATCGCAGCAATCGAAGGGGACCCCAAAAACCGCCGGCACCGGCAGGAACGAGTCCTGCAGACCCTTCCGCAATACAGCCGCCATGCGCTCAAGACACTCTGGGCCGACTTCGAAAGCCTGGTGTACGCCGATGCCGAAAATGCATTGCGGGAGAACGGCGTGGATCCGGCACACCCCCTGGCCCGCATTCGCGGACTCGACCTGGTGAACGAACTGGGGCTGCTGGTGCTGCTTGAGCGCCTGCCGGAAGCACTGGCTCGGCTGGGGCGGGACCGGCCGCCCGGGCTCGGCAAGCTCAAGCCGGGTTTTGCGCGGCTGGCCGAACTTCACGCCCGCATGGAAAGCGGGATCCGGCGCAATCTCGATCGTGTGCTGGTGAGCCTCCACCGGGAACTGCTGGAGCAGGGCAGATGAGCACCCGTCGCCAGCACCGCTGGCTGCTGTGCTACGACATCGCCGACCCGGGGCGACTGCGTCGGGTGCATCGCTACATGCTCGATCAGGGCTGGCCGTTGCAGTATTCCGTGTTCGAGTTGCTCGTGACCCATCGGCAACTGGAACGAATCGTTGCCGAACTGTCTGACCGCATCAACCCCGGAGCCGACGATATCCGCATATATCCGCTTCACGGCAAGCCCAGAAAGATTATAATGGGCAAGCGCCTGTACTCCGATGGCGTGATGCTCTTTGACAACAAGACCGACCTGCTGGCCTGAAAGGCCATGCGTTTACTGTGGTTGAAAAGTGATCAAAATCGGTGTCAGCTTTTCGACACCCCGGTATTTTCCGAACCCCCTCTGCAAGTGGTTGATTTCAAAGGTCGATTTGGATCGAGCAGTCCGAAGACCTCCCCTGATGAAAAAGGGATTAAGAC
>WGBK01000244.1 GCA_015494335.1 Gammaproteobacteria bacterium
GGGCATCAACGAGCGCGGACAGGTGGCCGTGATCCGCACCGAGGGCAACCCGGACGGTCACATCATCCTGCGCGGCGGCAAGACCACCAACTACGATTCGGTGAATATCGCCGTCGCGGAACAGAAGATCGTCTCCGCCGGCGTCAACAATGCCCTGGTGGTCGACTGCAGCCACGGCAATTCGCAGAAGGACTACACCCGACAACCGCTGGTCGCGCGTGATGTGGCCAACCAGATCGCCGAGGGCAACCGCTCGATCATCGGTATCATGCTCGAAAGTCATTTGCACGAAGGCAATCAGCCCTCCACCATGCCGAAGCAGGAAATGAAATACGGGGTTTCCATCACCGATGCCTGCATCTGCTGGGAAACCACCGAGGCCTTGCTGCGCGAACTGGCCGAACGCACCGGCCCAGCTTTGAAGACCCGCAACCAGGACACCCGCTAAGGAACCTCTGATTGAATCTGGCGCGAGCAGATTATGGCGGAAAATCGTTCAGTTCAAGGCGCAAACCGCACGCAATAGCGAGCTATTGTGAAGGTTTGCAACGCAGAAATGGACGATTTTACGCCGCAAGATGCCGTGTCATGATTCGATCAGAGGTTCCCTGAGGCACCGCCGGCGCAAGCTCCGGTACCGGACTTGGGACCAATCGTCCTTCGGAAGGGTTACGCCCATTGAAGAGCCGCTTCCTCTTCAAGGCGACCTTAAGGAGAAAGAATCGGCTTCTGGGGTAGACAAGGGAAGACAAAGGTTGCCGGAATCGCAGCCAAAAAAAGACCGGCTCGAAGCCGGTCGAAGAGGCAACCCGCACGCAGGGACGGACGGGTTGCTGGAGCAACGCTTCAGGCCAGGGCGCGGACCAGTTCGTCCATGTTGCCCTTGGCATCGCCGAACAGCATGCGCGTGTTGTCCTTGTAGAACAGGGGATTCTCGACACCGGCATAGCCGGTAGCCATGCTGCGCTTGAGCACGACGGCGGTCTTGCTGTTCCAGACCTCGAGCACGGGCATGCCGGAAATCGGACTGCCCGGATCCTCCAGCGCCGCCGGGTTGACGGTATCGTTGGCACCGATGACGAGGGTGACATCAACATTGGGGAAGTCGTCGTTTACTTCCTCCATCTCGAAAACGATATCGTAGGGGACCTTGGCCTCGGCCAGCAGCACATTCATGTGGCCCGGCATGCGTCCAGCCACGGGATGGATGGCAAAGGCGACGTGCACGCCCTTGGCCATCAACAGACGTGTCACCTCGGACACTTCCCGTTGTGCCTGGGCCATGGCCATGCCGTAACCCGGCACGATCATGACTTTCTCGGCCTGTTTCAGCATCTGCGCCACTTCGTCCACAGTAGTCGAGATCACTTCTCCCTGCTCGGCGGAAGTCGAGGATGCGCCGGCTTTCGCACCGCTGCCGAAACCGCCCGAGATCACGCTCAGGAAGTTGCGGTTCATGGCCCGGCACATGATGTAACTGAGTATGGCCCCGCTGCTGCCGACCAGCGCGCCGGTCACGATCAGCAGATCGTTGGAAAGCATGAAACCGGTGGCCGCGGCCGCCCAGCCGGAATAGCTGTTGAGCATGGAGATGACCACCGGCATGTCGGCTCCACCGATGGCAATGACCATGTGCACGCCGAAGATCAGCGCCACCGCCGTCATCACCAGCAACGGCAGCAGGGCCTGCTCGGGCGATGCGGCCGCGACGAAGCGAATGCCGTAATAGACGGCCAGCAGAAGCAGCAGGGCATTCAACCCATGCCGCCACGGCAGCAACAGGGGCTTGCTGGGGATCAGCGCACTGAGCTTGCCGAAGGCGATGACCGAACCGGAAAAGGTCAGGGCGCCAATCAGTACGCCGACATAGATCTCGATGTCGTGAATGACCTTTTCACTGCCGCTGAACTGCGTCTCGGCATCCAGAAAGGTGGCATAGCCAACGCTGACCGCGGCGAGACCGACCAGGCTGTGCAGGATGGCCACCAGTTGTGGCATCTGCGTCATCTTCACGCGGCGCGCCAGCACGAATCCGATCACGGCGCCCAGGGCCATGCAAACCGCAATCACTTCGTAGCGATCGACCCCGGGACTGAGCAGGGTCGCCAGGATGGCCAGCGCCATGCCCAGCATGCCGTAGAGGTTGCCGCGCCGCGCATTCTCGTTGCTGCTGAGCCCGCCGAGCGCGAGGATGAACAGCATCGCGGCGCCCAGATACAGGGCATTGATCATCTGTCCTTCCATGATCATTCTCCGAACATTCTGAGCATGCGCTGGGTCACTGCGAATCCGCCCACGATATTGATCGTGGCAATCAGGATCGCAAGTGCGGACAGCAAGGTGATCAGGCCGTTGCCCGAGGAGACCTGCAGCAAGGCGCCGATGACGATGATGCTGCTGATGGCGTTGGTCACGCTCATCAGCGGCGTATGCAGGGAAGGCGTGACATTCCAGATCACCATGTAGCCGATGAAACAGGCCAGGACAAAGACGGTGAAATGGCCCATGAAGGATGGTGGCGCCACCAGGCCGATGCCGAACAGGGCCAGGCCCCCGACTGCAATTGGCAACAGGCTGCGCAGGGCTTGCTGCAGCGGGGAAGGTTCTTCGTCCACCACGGGCTCGTCATCCTTGGACTCCGGCGCCGTATGGCCGGTATAGGCCTGTTGCCGGGCGCTGACTTCAACGGCCGGTGGCGGCCAGGTGATCTCTCCTTCCCGCACCACGGTGGTATTGCGTATTACCGGGTCCTCGAAATCAAACTCGATCGGTTGATCCGGGCTTTCGATGAGTTCGTCGAGCAGGTTGGCGAGGTTGGTAGCGTACAACTGACTCGACTGGGCGGGTAGCCGGCTCGGCAGATCCGTGTAGCCGATGATTTTCACGCCATGCCGCTCCACCACCTTGTGGGCTTCGGTGAGTTCGCAATTGCCGCCCTGCTCCGCCGCCAGATCGACGATCACGCTACCGTCCTTCATCGATTCGACCATCTCGGCGGTAATCAGCTTCGGCGCTGGCTTGCCGGGGATCAGCGCAGTGGTGATGATGATGTCCACATCCCGGGCCTGCTCGGCGAACAGGGCCATCTCCGCCTCGATGAAGGCCTTGCTCATGACCTTGGCGTAACCGTCCTTGCTGTCGGTCTCCTCTTCGTAATCCAGCTCGAGGAACTCGGCATCCATGCTCAATACCTGGTCCTTGACCTCGGGACGGGTATCGAAGGCGCGCACGATGGCTCCCAGCGATTTGGCCGTGCCTATCGCCGCCAGACCGGCGACGCCGACCCCGATGATCATCACCTTGGCCGGCGGAATGCGCCCGGCAGCGGTGATCTGGCCGGCAAAGAAACGACCGAACTGGTTGGACGCCTCGATCACCGCCCGGTAACCGGCAATATTGGCCATCGAGCTCAGGGCATCCAGTTTCTGCGCCCGCGATATGCGCGGCACGGCATCCATCGACATGGCGCTCAAGCCACGGTTTGCCATTCGTTCGAGCAATTCCTCGTTCTGAGCAGGCCACAGGAAGGCAATTAACAGCGTGCCCGGTTCCATCATGTCGATCTCGTGCCGATGGGCATCGGGATGCATCTGCGGTGCACGCAGCTTCAGTACGATATCGGCATCGGCATAGAGATTTTCGAGGCGGTCGACCACTTCGGCGCCCGCCTCGATGTAGGCGGCATCGGAATAGGTCGCACTGATACCCGCCTGGGATTCGATCACGACCCGGTAGCCGGCGGCCACCAGTCTTGCAGAGACTTCGGGAGTCAGCGCCACGCGCTTTTCTCCCTGGTGGACTTCCCTCGGAACGGCAATCTTCATTCCTGTTTCTCCTGTGTCATTGGTCCGCGCTCGTGACCGGGACGGAAAACGAGGCTGGCATTTGTTGGGAATTATTTCCCTCGCATGTTAATGAATGCACAAAGCCCTGACCAGCCCACAAGAGCCAAAGGCATGAAAAAGGGGACAAGCGGAGAAAAACGCCCTGCAGCGGAAGTCTTGTCAGCTCCGGGATTTCGGCTCGGACAAGGGGGAATGGCTGCCGCGCCGGCGCAGCCAGTTGATGGCCTTGAGGACACCCGGGCGACCCACCAGCCAGCGCTCGATGGCGTACTTGCCGGGGAAGTTCATCAGCATCAGCCCCACTACAAGGGTCAGCAGCCCCTGGCCGGGAGTGAACAGCATGATCACTCCCGCCAGCACAAACAGCGCGCCAAGCAAGTTCTTCGCAGCCACCACCAGCCCCTGAACCAGGGGGTGACGGCTGCCCCGGGTGACGCGGTGGCGATGCGGATGGCTAAAGTAGTCCTCGGGGATGCGGGCCACGAACCAGGGAAGCAGCAGCACCGAGATCAGCAGGCTGAGCAAGGACAGGCCAACCAGCAGCCAGCCGTTGGCCTCGAGCCAGTGCAGCAGCGGAGCCAGGCCTTCCATGTCAGTCATGATCCGGCAGGAAACCGCCGGCCTGCATCTGCCACAGACGATTGTAGTGACCTTTCAGTTGCAGCAGCTCCTCGTGACGACCATCCTCGACGATCTCTCCCTCGTGGAACACCAGGATACGGTCGAGATGCGAGATGGTGGACAGGCGGTGCGCGATCACCAACACGGTTTTGTCGCGCATCAGGTAGTCGAGCCCCTGCTGGATCTTCTTTTCGGTCACCGAATCCAGCGCCGAGGTGGCCTCGTCGAGGATCAGGATCGGCGAATCCTTGAGTATCGCGCGCGCAATGGCGATACGCTGGCGCTGGCCGCCGGACAGCTTGACCCCGCGTTCGCCGACCAGCGAGTCGTAGCCATCCTCGGTCTGCGCGATGAACTCGTGGGCATGGGCCTTCTTCGCCGCCTCGATTACTTCCTCGTCGCTGGCATCGAGACGGCCGTAGCGGATGTTCTCCATCAGGCTGCGGTGAAACAGCATCGGGTCCTGCGGAATCATCGAGATGTTCTCGCGCAGGCTGTCCTGGGTCACCTCGAGGATGTTCTGCCCGTCGATCAGGATGGCGCCGCCGGCAGGCTCGAACAGGCGCAGAATCAGGTTAACGAAGGTGGACTTGCCGGAGCCGGAAAAGCCCACCAGGCCCACATGCTGATGCGGCCGTATGGTCACGCTGAGCTGCTCGAACACCCGGTGCCCCTCGGGATAGGCAAAATCGACGCTGCGAAACTCGATCTCGCCCCGGCTGACCTGAAGCCGCGGCGCATCCGGCTTGTCCACGATCTCGTGGGGCTGGATGAAGATCGACACGCCCTCGGCGATATTGCCCAGGTACTCGAAGAACTCGAGGAAGGTACGGCTCAGGCCGCGCGCGGCCTCGATCAGCATGATCGCCAGCCCCGCCACCATCGAGAACTCGCCCACCGTCATGTTCCCCTCGGACCAGATCTTCAGCGCATAGCTGACCATACCGACCATCAGCACGAAGGCAGCCACGAACTGGAACCAGCGCAGCTTCTCCATGTACCAATAGGTGCGCAGGGCATGGTCGACCTCGTGGTTGATCGACTCGGTCAGGTACTGCTCCTCGAACTTGCGCCGCGCGAACATCTTGGCGTTCATCACGTTGGTCACCGAATCCACCACCTTGCCGGTCACCCGTGATCGCGCCTCGGCAAAATCCTGCGCATACACGCGACAGCGCTTGGCGAGAATGAAGGAGACATAGACATACACCGCCAGCCACAGGCTCAGCACCCCGGCCAGATCCGGACTGGCGTTGAACAGGATCACCAGCGCCACCGCCGACTTGATGATCAGCGGGTAGAAATCGAAGGTCACGGTCCACAGCGCATGCATGCTGCTCATCGACACCTCGGCGATGCGATTTGCCAGCGAGCCTGCGAAATGCGACACGAAGTAACGATGGGAGTGATGCTGCAAATAGCTGAACAGGGATTGGCGGATGCGCGCGCGCAGGCGCGGCCCCGTCATCACCAGCACCGCGCCGCTGGCGCGGCTGAACACGACGATCCCGAAATTGAGGCCGGCGAACAGCCAAAGGGCCGGTGCCGTGGCCTCGAACACATCCTGACCGCCGGCCCGCGCAGCAACCACTGCATCAATGATTTCCTTGATCGCGTAGGGCAGCAGGATGGTGCAGGCGGCCTGCAGCGCCTCGAACAGGAAGATCGCGAACAGCGCCACCCGCACCTGGGCATAGAAATGCAGCGCAAAGCGCCAGGGCTGTTGCGGCAGCTGGGGCGCGTCGTGGGCAATCTTCATCGCCGCAGGCGAGGAAGAAACGGTGTTTTCCAGAGGGGTATTCATGGCTTCCAGCCGGTCATCCGATCATTGAAGGAAAGACGAACCCTAGCCCGAGCCGAAGGCGCAGGCAAGCGAAGAACTGCAAGGCTCAGTACAAGTCCAGCAACGCCGGATCCAGTTCCGGCGACGAAGTGTCGAGACCGGCCGCCTCCATGCGCCGCTTGTTGGCCTCGAGCTTGATCATCAGCGCGTCCATGGTGATGGTGTTGTCGTCGAGGTGGTAGAGCTGGCGCGAGCCCTCGAGCTGGAAATCGAGGATCTTCATCGCGTTGCGATCGCCCTGTTCGGCAGCGGCCTCGATCTTCTTCTGCTTGCGGTAGATGCGGTTGAGCATTTGCTTGAGATCCCAGACATAGGCCACCTCGTCCAGCCAGGGATGGCCGCGCAGGCGGTTCAATCCCCAGACCACGACCACGGCGGCGGTGGCCACGCCAGCCAGGTTGTGCCAGAAATGATCAGCCTCGGGTGTGCTGAACAGGCGGATGTAGAGGGTCGAGAACAGCAGCGACAGCAAGGCCAGCGCAATCACGATACCGGCGAACACGAGCTTGACGCGCCGGTTATAACGCTGCTTGTCGATCTCGCGCAACACGAAGACCGCCATCAGATCTCCTTGTACAGCTTCTTGCCTTGCTTGAGGTAGGTTTCGGTCATCTCTTGCATGCCGGCCTCGAAGGCGGCTTCGATCTCTACCGCGTGCTCGGCGGCATAATCGCGCACCTCCTGGGTGATCTTCATCGAGCAGAACTTGGGCCCGCACATGGAAC
>WGBK01000245.1 GCA_015494335.1 Gammaproteobacteria bacterium
TACGCTGCTTGTCGATGACCTCGGTGTTCAGCCCGAGCACCACGGCATCGTCGTTTTCGTGGGCCGCATGGAAGGATTCCAGCTCCGGCATCTCTTCCCGGCAGGGCGGACACCAGGTGGCCCAGTAGTTGACGATGACCCACTTGCCACGATAGTCGGACAGCTTGACCTGCTTGCCATCGAGGTCGGTCAGGGTCATGTCGACAGGCTCGGCTGAAACGGCGGTGGCGACAAGGAAAAACAGCAGGGCGAGGATTTTTTTCATGGCGGATTCCAAATCAACTGGGTGAAGGCGGGACTGCATTGAAGTCCTGCTCCTGGGCATATTTGGATCAACGGCGACGCAAATGGTTTCAGTCGGCGCAAGGAATCATCCGGCCACAAAAAAGGCTCGCCGAAGCGAGCCCTTTCGATGATCCTGATCCCGGTGTCAGGATACAGCCCGCATTACTGGGCCAGGTATTGCTTGTCGGATTCCTCGACCACACCGATGGACCAGGCGCCACGGGTCTTTGCATGCTGGATCGCGGCATCGATCTCGGAAGCGCTGGCATTCGGAATCTCGAATACCTGACCGGGGAAGATCAGGTCCGCATCCTTGATCTGGTCGGCATTGGCCTTGTAGATCAGCGGCCACTGGTAGGGGTTGCCGTAGATGGTGTCCTTGCCGGAGATGTCCCACAGGTTGTCACCCTTGACAACCGTGTACTCGGCAGCGGTAACGGATACCGGACCGGTGCCGCCGGTAACCGAACCGAAACGCTCGTTGTAGCGCTTGGTTTCGGAGTGGTACTGGGCAATGGCGTCATCGGACTGCTTGGATGCCTTCTTGGCCAGGGCAATGGCCTTGTCGTTGTCACCCGCGGCAGCGGCCTTCTCGGCGGCCTTGATGATCTTGGCGGTATCGCGCCACTCGTAACCCAGCTTCTGTGCCCGAGCCAGTTTCAATTTTGCGGTATAGATGGCGTTCTTGGCAGCTGCGCTGGGACCGGCTTGCGTGGCTTCGGTAGTCGGCTCCGGCTGCTTTTCACTGGCGCAACCTGCGATCAGGCCAGTGGACAGAACGGCAATGGCGGCAAATTTCAGTAACTCGGTTTTTTTCATAGGTATCGTTCTCCGGGAACGGTTTGTTTGTCGAATCAGGTCAGGCAAATGCGCCAAGGCATTCAATTCACTCGGAATTCAGGGCGAACCTTACCCCCTAAAGGGGCTTCGGGCAAGCCTGAATCACCGGGTTTCCGTTGAAGTATTGCAGTCGGCCTTAGTTTGCCATCAGGCTTATTGTAGTTATTTCGGCGAAAGTACCGAATGCCGCGGTGGCTGTCAACCCGACAAAACCATTGCCTTGCCTGCAACCTTGGGACAGAATTGTTCACAACAATACGACGACCGGGCCACGATCAGCCCGGACGCATTTCCAACACGCCATCACCAGAGGTTGCCCGATGAGCTCGACTTCCATCGTCATCTACCACAACCCGCGCTGCAGCAAGTCCCGAGCCACCCTCGAACTGTTGCAGGAACGGGGTATCGAACCCGAAATCGTCGAATACATGAAGGAGCCGCCGAACAAGGAGACCCTGGCTCACCTGGTGGAACTGCTGGGCGTATCGCCGCGCGAGCTGCTGCGTACCAACGAACAGGTGTACAAGGATGCCGGTCTCGACGAGGAAGACCTCAGCGACGAGGACATCCTCGACGCCCTGTCCCAGTGCCCGACCATCCTGCAGCGACCGATCGTGGTCGTCGACGACGAGAAGGCCGCCATCGGCCGCCCGCCCGAGAACGTGCTGGACATCCTCTGACCCGGTGTCTGCAACCGTTCGTATCCTGCTGGTCTACTACAGCCGTCACGGCTCCGTGGCCCGTCTCGCCGAACATCTGGCCGAGGGCGTCGAATCGGTGGACGGAGCCGAGGCCCGATTGCGCCGCGTGCCCGAGGTCTCGCCGCTGACCGAGCAGAGCAAGGAAGACATCCCCGCATCCGGACCGCCCTATGCCACCACCGGGGATCTTTCCGACTGTGACGGCCTGCTGCTCGGCTCCCCGTCCTACTTCGGCAGCATGGCCGCGCCGCTGAAGCATTTTCTCGACCAGACTTCCCCGCTGTGGCTGTCCGGCGCCCTGATCGGCAAGCCGGCTGCGGTCTTCACCTCGGCCTCGAGCCTGCACGGCGGCCATGAATCGGTGCTGCTGGAGATGATGAAGCCCCTGCTGCATCACGGAATGCTGATAGCCGGCCTGCCCTATTCGGAACCCGCCCTGCTCAACACCCGCAGCGGTTGCACGCCCTATGGCGCCAGCCACGACGACCATCCCCAGGGCTCCGCCATCAGCAAGGACGAACAGGCCTGCGCACGCGCCCTCGGCCAGCGCCTGGCCCGGCTGGCCGCAAGCCTGAAGGCTGGCACATGAAGGGTTTTCGTCCGCTGCAAGCAGTGGCCCTGCTGTGCCTGGCCGGATTGATCCTGACCCAGTTGTCCCTGCTGTTGTGGCTCGAACCGGCCCACTATTGGCTGCCCGTGGTGCTGACGCTACCGCTGCTGGTGCCCCTGCCAGGCCTGTGGCGTAACAGGCGATATACCTTCAAATGGGTGGGCTTCCCGGTGCTGTTCTATTTCGCCATCGGCACCAGCGAGGCCTTTGCCAATGAGTCCCTGCGCCTCTACGGCATTCTCAACCTGGTATTCAGCATCGGCCTGTTTCTGGCCGCGGTGTTTCACAGCCGCTATCTGGCGCTGTCCGGGTCCAGCTGAAAAGGCAGCACCTCTCGGATCAGCGGAATGGTGATGCGCCTTTGCTGCGACAGGGCCGCTTCGTCCAGCTGTTGCAGGGCCTGCATCTGATCCTTCAGCCGTCGCGAATAGCGGCTCAGCAGGAAGTGCAGGGCCTCGTCTCCCAGTTCCAACCCCAGCAGCCGCGCGCGTTCGCGCAGGATATGCTCGACCGCGGCGTCATCGGGGCTCGGCAAGGCGATCAGCAAGCCCCAGCCCAGACGGGATTTCAGATCCGGCAGACGAAAACCGGTATCACGCGGCCGCCGCGACAGGCTGAACAGGAAACGCAGCTCGCCCTGCTGGACCCGGTTGACGAGCCGATAGAAGCCGGCTTCCCAGTCCCGGTTGCCGGCCAGCAGGTCGATATTGTCCACCGCCAGCACCGTACCTTCGGGAAAATCGCTGAAGCCCTCGGCACTGGCGTCCATCAACTGGGCGGCATCGAACAAATGGTAGGAGATGTCGCCCTCACGGGCATACAGGGCGCAGGCATTGAGCAGGTGGGTCTTGCCACTGTCGGGACCGCCCCACAGGCCGATCAGGGCTTCTCCGGTCTGGTCGAACAGGGCCGTCAGCTGATGACGGATATAGGGCGCCTGCTCGGACAGATAGTTGTCGAGGCTGAAACGAGAATCGAATTGCAGCGGCAGGGGAAGTTGCGCCATCGCGGTTCGGACGGGTCGCGTATCAGCGCAGGAGACGATAGCGCATGCGTACCAGGGTATCGCTGGCGCCGGCCTGAACCTGGGGAAGTTCCTCCTGTTCCAGCACATCGCCGAGGGCGATCAGGCGCGACAGATCCTGGGCGGCGTTGCGCAGTCGCACGCGGAAGGAAACCCGGTTCGGCTCGACCAGCCGGGGGCGCAAGGACTCGATGGCTTCCAGCGACTTGAGGTAGCGCGACACGCGCAAAAGATCGTCCAGCGTGGCGACACCCTCCACCGTCAGCATCAGGTCCTGACCGCCGGCCATCGAGCTGTCGAGGGCATATTCGCTGGCCAGGGTTCGCGCCAGTTGCGCCAGGGCCTGGGTCAGCACCGCCTCGCGGCTATCCCCCTGGTAGCTCCAACCGTCCCGTCGTCCGGAGAAGCGAAGTTGCCAGTCGCCACGCCAGCCCTTCTGGTCATTGCCGGCCAGGGTGCCGATGAGCACGGCATCCGGTGCATAACGGGCCGAGATGGATGCAATAGCCGTCTCGTCGCGATCGCGAACCTGGCGCGGGCCGAGCACGCGGCTGTCCTCGAGGTCATTGAGAGGGAGCAGTACCGGCAGGCCACGGGCATCGGCCAGTTGGTTGATCTCGGCCGCCAGTTGCGGCGTGGTGTCGTCGGCCACCAGGGTCAGGCGACCGCCCTGCTGCACCGCCATCAGCAGCAGGGTGCTGGGGCGCTCACGGCCCCACAGGCGCAGCCGGTTCTCGCGCAGCAGACGGTCCAGCGCCTTGGCATCGAAACGAACCGTCAGAAACAATTGCTCGCGAGCTTCCTCGTCTTCGCCCTCGGCCGGTACCGGACGGCTCGTGTAACGGTATTCCTGAACAAAGCGTGCAGCGCGCTTGATCGGCCCCTGCAACTGCGGCAGATCGGCCAGATCCTGGTCGCCGGTCAGCTTGGCCAGTACTCTCCTCATGGCTTCGCTGAACAGTTTCAGCCGTTCCGCCGTACTCTGGTCCGTCGCCGGCAATTCCACGCTGTAGAGGTTGTCCACCCGTACTGCCGAAGCCGGATGAGAAAGCAGCAGGCCCAGCATCAGGGCCAGCAGGAGAGGCAACAGGGGGCGATGGAAGAAGCGGGGCATCAAAGGTGAAACCGGGCAATAATTTTCAGGCCGTGTAAAATAGCACACCCCCCAACAATGCAGAACCCGCAGCCATGAATTCCGCCGAATCCAAGCCTTCCCTGAGCTACCGCGATGCCGGTGTCGACATCGATGCCGGCAACGAGCTGGTCGAGCGCATCAAGCCAGCCATCAAGCGTACCCATCGCCCCGGCGTGATTGGCGGCATCGGCGGTTTCGGCGGGCTGTTCGAGCTGCCGCTGGATCGCTATCCGCACCCCTACCTGGTCTCGGGCACCGACGGCGTCGGCACCAAGCTGCGCCTGGCCATCGACCTCGACCGCTACGACGGCATCGGCATCGACCTGGTCGCCATGTGCGCCAACGATATCGCCGTGCTCGGCGCGGAGCCGCTGTTCTTCCTCGACTACTATGCCACCGGCAAGCTCGAGATCGGTGTCGCCGAACAGGTCATCGCCGGTATTGCTGACGGCTGCGTGCAGGCCGGTTGCGCATTGATCGGAGGCGAAACCGCGGAGATGCCCGGCATGTACGCCGAGGACGACTTCGACCTTGCCGGCTTCTGTGTCGGCATTGTCGACCGGGATTCGGTCATCGACGGCAGCAAAGTGCGCCCCGGCGATGCACTGATCGCCCTTGCCTCCTCCGGCCCGCACTCCAACGGCTATTCCCTGATCCGCAAGATCGTCGAGATCAGCGATGCCGATCTCGGCCAGGATTGCGGCGGCCGCCCGCTGGCCGACGCCCTGCTGGAACCGACCCGGATCTACTGCAAGCCGCTGCTCGAACTCGACCGAGCCAACACCCCGCACGCCATCGCCCACATCACCGGCGGCGGACTCACCGAGAACATCCCGCGGGTACTGCCCGAAGGTTGCGCAGCACGCATCGATACCGACAGCTGGCAACTGCCGCCGGTGTTCCAGTGGCTGCAGCAGAACGGGGGCGTCAGCGACGACGAGATGCGCCGCACCTTCAACTGCGGCGTCGGCATGGTGCTGGCCGTGGATGCAGAACTGGCCGACACCATCGTCTGGGCCCTGCGCGACGCCGGCGAAAGCGCCTGGCAGATCGGCGAGGTGGTACCGCGCGACGGCGATGCCGTGGTCTACGCCTGACCCCGGACCATGACCAATCGCCCGCTCCGGCTCGTGGTGCTGATTTCCGGCAACGGCAGCAACCTGCAGGCCATCATCGACCGAATCGAACAGAAGCGCCTCGACGCTCACATCGCCGCGGTGATCTCCAACCGGCCCGATGCCCGGGGACTCGAACGGGCGCGCCGACACGGCATCGAGGCCGTGGCCCTCGATCACAAGGCCTTCGACAGCCGCGATTCCTTCGACCACAAACTGCGGAAAACCATCGAACACTACCGGCCGGACCTGGTCGTGCTCGCCGGCTACATGCGCATCCTCAGCCCTGAACTCATCCATGCCTTCGAGGGTCGCATGCTCAACATCCACCCATCCCTGCTGCCGAAATACCCGGGTCTGCACACCCACCGGCGCGCCCTGGAATCGGGCGACCGCGAACACGGTGCCAGCATCCATGTGGTGACACCGGAACTGGATGCCGGGCCGGTCCTGCTGCAGGGCCGCTTCCCCATCGAGCAGGACGACGATATCGAAAGCCTGCAGCAGAAAACCCATCGACTGGAGC
>WGBK01000246.1 GCA_015494335.1 Gammaproteobacteria bacterium
CACAAGCCCCGACCGGGGGTCGGGGCTTGTGGAAGGGTCGTGCGGGTTCATGCCGCAGGCGGGATCGGCCTGTCAGCGGGCAGACAGCGCGTCAGGCGCAGCCGCCACCGGCAGCGCCGCAGGCACCGCAGGCACCCGTGCCGCCGGTCTCGGCGAACACATTGTTGAACACGAAGCGCTCGCGACCGACTTCGGAGATGTAGTCGATCTGCGCGCCGCGCAGGTAGTTGAGAGCGACCACATCGACGAGGATCTTGAGATCGCCGAAATCGAGCACGGTGTCGTAATCGCTGATCTGATCGGTGAAGGTCATGCCGTAGGACATGCCGCCACAACCACCGCCGCCGACATAGATGCGCACGCCTTCGATGTCGTCGTCGCTCTGGCGGACGATCTCGGTCAGTTTTTCGCGGGCGGATTCGGTGACATCCAGATCGGAGGAAGTCAGCTCGGGGCTGAAGGTATCAGAGACTTCGGCGCTGGAAGCGGTTTGCTGTTCGGAAGGATCATAGGTTTGTACGGACATGCTGGGTACCTGCAGGGAATGGGGACTCGGTTCCGAGTCTAGCACAGCCCCCGTTGCGACAGAACCGCAGGGAAACAGGGGTTTTCAAGGGAACCTCTGATGGAATCCATGAACTCGCATCTTGCCCACCTCCGGTCCGATTACTGCGTTGAAGTTCTTGCCAATAGCCTGCTATTGGCTGCGAACTTCGCCTTGTACTCGAACCGGAAGAGCACAACCTGCTTCGTCCAGGATTCCATCAGAGGTTCCCAAGTATACAAGAGGTGCGCCCGCAGCGGGGGTTTTGTACAATCCCCGACCCGATTGCGAGCGATGCAACGATGAAATGCCCCTTCTGCGGCGCCCCGGATACCCGGGTCGTCGATTCCCGCCTTGCCAGCGAATCCACCCAGGTGCGTCGTCGCCGTGAATGCGCGGCCTGCGGCTCGCGTTTTACCACCTACGAAGCGCCGATGCTCAACATGCCGATGGTGATCAAGAACGACGGCAGCCGCGATGCCTTCGACGAACAGCGCGTGCGCAGCGGCATGATGCGGGCGCTGGAGAAACGCCCGGTGTCGGCGGAGCGCATCGAGGACGCGATGGCCCACATCAAGCGCCAGCTGGCGGCGATGGATGCCCGCGAGGTGGCTTCGCGCCAGATCGGCGAGCTGGTCATGCGCGAGTTGAAGATGCTGGATCACGTGGCCTACATTCGTTTCGCCTCGGTGTACCTGAGTTTCGAGGATATCAAATCCTTCGAGGAACTGATCCGCCGCCTCGAGGCCGAGCCGACACCGGAGATGCAGGCCCGCCAGGTACCGCTGATCGACGAGGACGAAGCCCCGCGATGAACCTGCCCGCCGCCGGATACGACGAATTCTTCATGGCCGAGGCCCTGCGCGAGGCGCGCAAGGGGCAGTATTCCAGCCATCCGAATCCGAATGTCGGTTGCGTCATCGTGCGCGATGGCGAGATTGTCGCGCGTGGCTTTCACGCCCAGGCCGGTGGTCCTCATGCCGAAATCGTCGCCCTGGAACAATTGCCGGGACGCGATGCGCGAGGTTGTATGGTCTATGTCACTCTCGAGCCCTGTTCGCATACCGGGCGCACGCCGCCCTGTGCCGACGCATTGGTGCAGGCGCGCCCACAGCGTGTCGTGGTGGCGATGCAGGATCCGAATCCGCGCGTGGCCGGCCGCGGCATCGAGCGTCTGCGCGCAGCCGGTATCGAGGTTTCGGTCGGAACACTGGAGGCCGAGGCGCGCCGCGTGCATGCCGGTTTCATCAAGCGCATGGAACAGGGACTGCCCTGGCTGCGTGTCAAGATGGCGATGTCCCTGGACGGCCGCACTGCGCTGCACAACGGCCTCAGCCAGTGGATCACCGGCCCAGAGGCGCGCCGCGATGTGCAGTTCCTGCGCGCGCGGGCCTCGGCGGTACTGTCCAGCGCGCTTACCGTGATCGATGATGATGCCTCGCTGAATGTTCGCTTGAGCGCCGAAGAACTGGGGCAGTCGATCCCCGTGCGCCAACCCCTGCGGGTGATCCTCGATACGCACGGCGAGCTGACGGGCAAGGAGAGGTTGTTCGATACCCCCGGTCCGATCCTCGTCGTCGGTGGTGAGGCTACGGAATTCGCCTTTGCCGAGCGGGAAGGGCTGGAACGGCTGCGCCTGCCCACGGAGGCTTCCGGTCGTGTCGATCTGCGCGCCCTGATGCAAGCCCTGGCCGAACGCGAGATCAACGAGCTGCACAGCGAGTGCGGTCGCAGACTCGCCGGAGCGCTGCTGCGGACCGGGCTGGTGGATGAACTCAAGCTCTACCTGGCGCCGAGCCTGCTGGGGGACGCCGCCCGCGGGGCCTTCGATCTGGGTGAAATCGATATCCTCTCCGACCGGCAGCGTCTGCAGATCCTTGAAATGCGGCCCATCGGTAGCGATATTCGCATTACTGCCCGGCCTCAAACCGCCTGAACCGGAAAAAACCATGTCCACCATCGTTATCGTGCGCAAGAACCAGCGGGCCTGCATCGCCGCAGACAGCCTGACCACTTTCGGAGATACCCGGCAATCGGCGCAGTTCGTGGCCAATGCCGACAAGATCATCGATTATAAGGGCCAATATCTCGGCCTCGTCGGCAGCGCGGCGCATCACCTGGTGATGCGCTCGCTGCTGTCCCGTCATGGCGACAAGATCGATTTCTCCAGCCAGCTGGCGATTTCCGAGACCCTCAACCGGATTCACCCCCTGCTCAAGGAGGAATACTTTCTCAATGCCAAGGACGAAGACGAGGACGACTACGAATCCTCGCGCATCGATGCCTTGCTGATGACCCATCGCGGCATCTACGGGCTCTACGCCCTGCGCGAGGTGGACGAATACACCCGCTTCTGGGCCATAGGTTCAGGCTCGGAATTTGCCCTCGGCGCGATGCACGCGCTGTACGATCAACTCGACGAGCCCGAGGCCATTGCCGAGGCCGGCATTCGCGCCGGCGCCGCCTTCGACAGCGGCTCCGAGCTGCCGATGCAGTTGCACAGCATCGAACTCGCCATCGACTGACAGGAGAATCCCATGTTTACCGGCATCATCCAGGCCATCGGCCAGATCGAGAAGATGGAACCGCGAGGCGGCGATCTGCGCCTGACCATCGACAGCGGCAAGCTGGGTCTCGACGAATCCGGCCTTGGCGACAGCATCGCCGTCAACGGCGTCTGCCTGACCGCAGTCGACTACGATGGTCGCAGCTTTTCCGCCGATGTCTCCCGCGAAACCCTCGACAAGACCAGCCTCGGCGCCTTGGAGGTCGGGTCCCCGGTCAACCTCGAAAAGGCCCTGACCCTCGCGACCCCCCTCGGCGGTCATCTGGTCAGTGGTCATGTCGATGGTCTTGCCGAACTGGTCGACATGCGCAACGATGGACGTTCCGTGCGCTACGAGTTCGAGGCACCGCAGGAACTGGCGCGCTACATCGCCGAGAAGGGGTCGGTGACCCTGGACGGCACCAGCCTTACCGTCAACGGCGTGCGCGGCCGTCGTTTCGATGTCAATATCGTGCCGCATACCCGCGACAACACCCTGTTCCGGACCTATCAAATCGGTACCCGCGTCAACCTCGAAGTTGATATAATCGCCCGTTACCTCGAGCGATTGCTGACCGCTTCCGGCGATCGGGACGGGCAGGGCGACGAGCATCTGCTGCGCGCCCTGGCGCGCTCCGGCTTCCTCGAGACCTGATATTGCGCGGAGACCCATGGCACTCAACAGTACCGAAGAAATCATCGAAGATCTCAAGGCCGGCCGCATGGTCATCATCATGGATGACGAGGACCGCGAGAACGAGGGCGATCTGCTGATGGCCGCCGAGTCGGTCCAGCCCGAGCACATCAACTTCATGGCCCGCTACGGCCGCGGTCTGATCTGCCTGACCCTGACCCAGCAACGCTGCCAGCAGCTGCGCCTGCCGCTGATGGTGGGCGACAACAAGGCCCAGCTGGAAACCAACTTCACCGTCTCCATCGAGGCTGCCGAGGGCGTGACTACCGGCATCTCGGCCCATGATCGCGCAGTCACGGTTCAGGCAGCCGTAAAGCCCGATGCCAAACCCGACGATATCGTGCAGCCGGGGCACATCTTCCCGCTGATGGCGCGTTCCGGCGGTGTGCTTGCGCGTGCCGGTCATACCGAGGCCGGTTGCGACCTGGCCCGGCTGGCCGGTTTCGAGCCGGCGGCGGTGATCGTCGAGATCCTCAACGAGGATGGCAGCATGGCGCGGCGCCCGGATCTGGAGAAGTTCGCTGTCGAGCACGGCCTCAAGATCGGCACCATCGAGGATCTGATCCGCTATCGCATCGAGAACGAGAAAACCCTCGAGCGTATCGTCGAAACTCCGTTCCCGACCGATTTCGGCGATTTTCGCCTGATTGCCTACGAGGATGCCATCGACCAGGAACTGCACCTGGCCATCGTCAAGGGCCAGATCGACCCGGAACAACCGATACCGGTGCGGGTCCATGTCCAGAACACGCTGCACGATGCCCTGTTCGGCACCGTCGGGCGCGGCTGGCCGCTGCGCGACGTGATGCAGAAGATCGCCGGCATGGACAGCGGCGTGATCGTGTTCCTGCGTCAGCCCGAGACACCGCGCGATATGGTGCAGAAGATCGAAACCATGCTGCGCGAAGAGCAGGACAGCCGGCCCCAGGAACAGGAGCACGAGGACGATTTGCGCACCTTCGGCATCGGCGCGCAGATCCTCGCCGATCTCGGCGTGCACAAGATGCGGCTGCTCAGCGCGCCCAAGAAATTCCACGCGCTGGCGGGCTTCGGCCTTGAAGTCGTCGATTATATTTCCGATTGAAAACAGATTGTTACGAGGAAAACCTCATGTCACATGTAAAGACTATCAACGGCGACATCACGGCCGAAAACGCGAAGATCGCCATCGTCGTCGGACGATTCAACGGCTTCATCGTCGACAGCCTGCTGTCCGGCGCCATCGACACCCTGCACCGCGCCGGCATCGACCGGGACGATATTCATGTCAGTCATGTGCCGGGCGCCTTCGAGATGCCGCTGGTGGTGCAGAAGTACGCCGAGAAGGGTGGCTACGACGCTATCATCGGTCTCGGTGCCGTGATCCGCGGCTCCACCCCGCATTTCGATTTCGTCGCCGGCGAGAATGCCAAGGCCCTGGCCGGTCTGTCGCTGAAATTCGGTCTGCCGGTGATCAACGGCGTGTTGACCACGGACAGCATCGAACAGGCCATCGAGCGCGCCGGCACCAAGGCCGGCAACAAGGGCGCCGAGGCCGCGATGGCGGCGCTGGAGATGATCAGCCTGCTGCGCAAGCTGTCCTGAGGTCGCGGATTTCATGAGTCGAAACCCCTCTCCGGAAGGTCGCCAGCGCGCCCGGGCGATCAAGAAACGCAAGCATGCCCGCGACAAGGCCCTGCAGGCCCTGTACCAGTGGCAACTGTCCGGCGAGGAACTGGACTGGATCCGCGATCACTACCTGCAGGAGCAGGGGGTCCATTCCGGAGATGCGGAATATTTTCTCGAACTGCTCTACCGCATTCCGTCCCTCGTCGATGCGATCGATGCCCGCTACGCGCCCTTCGTTACCAGTTTCAAGGATCAGGTCGATCCTATCGAAAAGAACATCCTGCGCATCGCCACCTACGAGCTGGAAAATCACCTCGATATTCCCTACAAGGTGGTGCTCAACGAGGCGGTGAACCTGGCCAAGTCCTACGGCGCCGAAGACAGCCACAAGTTCGTCAACGGTGTGCTCGACCCCTTGGCGCGGGAATTGCGTCCGGCCGAGGTGCAGGCCAATGATGCGCAGAACAAGGCGCGGGATCCGGCGGCTGGTTGACGGGCGTGGCGGGTTCCGAGTTCTCGCTGATCGAAACCCATTTCGCGCGCCCTGCCGCGATACAGCCGCCCCGCTGGCTGAAGCTGGGCATCGGAGACGATGCGGCAGTGATCGAAGCGCCGCCGAACCGGCAACTGGTCTCCACCCTGGACACCCTGGTCGAGGGCCGTCATTTCCCCGAATCCACCGAGGCGGCGAGCATCGGATGGAAGTCGCTGGCAGTGAATGTCAGCGACCTGGTGGCGATGGCCGCCGATCCGGCCCATTTCCTGCTCTCGCTGACCCTTCCGCAGGACGACGAGACCTGGCTGGCGCGCTTTTCCGACGGCTTGTTCCGCGCCGCCGAGGCCTTCGGCATGACGCTGGTGGGCGGGGATACCTGTCGCGGCCCCCTGTCGATCTCGATCCAGGCCAACGGCTGGGTGCCGCCGGATCAATTCGTCACCCGTTTGGGAGCCAGCCCCGGCGACCGTATCTGGCTCAGCGGATGCGTAGGCGAATCGGCCCTGGGACTCGCCCTGCTGCAGGGCCGTATCGATCCGGAAAAAGTCGATGCGGCGACCACGGCCCGGGCCTACACGGCGCTCAACTATCCACAGCCTCGTACCGAACTGATCGGTTTGTTGCGACGGCACGCGACCGCGGCCATCGATATTTCCGACGGCCTGGCGGCGGATCTGCGGCACCTGCTGGAACAGAGCGGGGCGGGGGCGGTGATCGACCGTTCGGCGCTGCCGCTGGTCGATGCCCTGTCGCCGAAGCAGGGGCTGGAACTGGCGTTGAGCGGTGGCGACGACTATGAAATCCTGTTCACCGCTCCGCCCGTGGCCGATGACGCGCTGCGCGAGGCCGCCCTGGAACTGCCTTTCGATCTCAGCGCCATCGGGCGCATCACCGAAAGCGGTTGCTGGCTGGTGGCAGACGGTGAGCGCATCGATCTCAACGACTACCGAGGCTACGATCATTTCAGCGACTGACGCCAGGCCGAAACAGGCACCCGACCCGATTCCTCCGCGCCTGCTGCGCCACCCGGTGCACCTGCTGTCACTGGGTTTCGGCTCCGGCCTGGCGCCGAAGGCTCCGGGTACCTTCGGCACGCTGGCGGCTGTTCCGCTTTACCTGGTGCTGCAACCCCTGCCGTTGTGGGCCTTTGTAACGGTGACGCTGCTGTTTGCGCTGCTTGGGATCTACCTCTGCGGTGCCACGGCCCGCACACTCGGGGTGCATGATCATGGTGGCATCGTCTGGGACGAGATCGTCGGTTACCTGATCACCATGATCGCGGTGCCGCTGGACTGGCGCTGGATGCTGGCCGGATTTCTGCTGTTCCGCTTCTTCGATATCCTCAAGCCCTGGCCGATACGCTGGCTCGACCGGCGCGTCGGTGGAGGTTTCGGAATCATGATCGACGATGTGCTGGCGGGGCTGTTTGCATGGGCCTGCCTGCATGGGATAATCCGTTACCTGCCTGAATTGACCGGTTGAGCCGATGCGCCAGGGATTGCTGATATCGTTGTTGCTTGTTTTCTCGTCCCTCTGGGCCGCTCCCGACTCGGTCAAGGCCGTGGCCCTGTTCGCCGACAAGGCGATGCTGGCCATCGACGGCGAGAATGTGTTGCTTAAGAAGGGCGAGACGCGAAAGGGCGTGACCCTGATTTCCGCCAGCGGCCGTGGCGCGGTAATCCGTATCGGCAAGGGCAAGCCAGCCACCCTGAAACTCAATGCCTCGGTGCGTCACGGCTTTCGCAAGCCGGTGCGCAGTCGCCTGACGGTCTATTCCGACCCCAACGGCATGTTCCGCCTGCGCGGACGCATCAACGGCCGCCCGACCCGCTTTCTGCTGGATACCGGCGCCACCTTCGTCGCCCTCAGCAGTGCCGAGGCGGAACGACTCCAGTTACCCTACAAGACCGGGCGCGTGGGCGTGATCCAGACCGCCAACAGTTCTGTGCCCGTGTGGCATATCCGGCTCTCCAGCGTCACTGTCGGCGATATCGAGGTACCCAATGTGGAGGCGGTGGTGCTGAGGGGCAGTCAGCCGGCCACGACCCTGCTCGGCATGTCCTTCCTCGAGCACCTCAAGATGCAGCGCAATGGCGCGGCTCTGGTGCTGGAACAGAAATATTGACGAGCCCTGGCTGACAGGGGCATCAAGGTCATATAACCGCCACAAAGAGGAGCCCTCCGAAGCATGGAACTCTATCGCATTGCGCCTGAAGACGAGTGGATCGTCGATCATTCCGGCAGCCTGCCCGAAACTCCTGAAGCCCCTTTGCCGGACGCCCCCTTCTACTTCCTTCTGGCTGACGACCAGGATCGTGTGAGCAGCGAGGGCATCGAGCGCTATCGGCGTTCATTCGAGCACGTGCTGGATGCATCACGCCTGGAAGACGCCTCCCTGATCGTGCATGAGCTGGATTCGTCAAACGAACAGCTGATCATTCACCGCCTGGGCATCATTCGGGATGGCCGCTACCAGAATGTGCTGGATCCGGACAACATTTCGGTATTGCAGCGGGAAGCCGAGCTGGAACGTCATATCACGAACCAGCGCTATACCGTCAGCTTGTCGATCGACGACCTACGCGTGGGTGACATCATCGACTATGCAGCGACGACCAAGACGCTGCGCAGCGATCATCCCTTGCAAGGGCGACACTACCGTTCGCGTGTTCTGCTGTCCTGGGGCTGTCCCATCCGGCTGCAGACTATCCGCCTGATCAATGATGGTGAAACAGCGCTTCGTGTGCAGGAATGCCGCTACCGGGACGGGGTGTTCTCGAGACAGGATGAGCTGATTGCGCCGGGGAGTCGGTTCGAGATGAAACTGAACGATCCGCAGCTGGCACGAATCGACGATGCAGCGCCCAACTGGTTCTGGCCCGATCATCTCTGGGCAGCCACCGACGCTCGCTGGGACGAACTGTCGGCCTATCTGCATTCGACCTATCGGCAGCATGACGTGCTGCGGGAAGATATCGACCTCGATGCCGACATCATCGGCGACTCGGAGGATCTCCAGCACTGCATCCTGGCCGCCATCGATTTCGTCCAGAACAAGATACGCTACAAGGGTGAACATCATGGCATGTTTTCACACCTGCCTCGCCCCGCAGCAGACGTGTTGAAGAAGCGTTCCGGCGACTGCAAGGACAAGTCGAATCTTCTGCGGGCGATCCTGACCCGGCTCGGCGTACCGGCCAGTCTGGTGCTGGTCGATACGCGACGTGGCCATGTGCTGCCGACGGTGCCGCCATCGCTGTTTCATTTCGATCACATGATCGTGCGGCTGAACTGGCAGGGGCGCGACTACTTCATCGATGCCACGATCAAGAAGCAGGCCGGCGACCTGGATCACCGAGCCATGCTGGATCATGCGCACGGGCTGCCATTGACCGAGCCGGGAGAAGGCTTGTGCCCGATTCCCTGGGACCTGTCGCGGGATGTCTATCTGCTGCTCCATCGCTATGATTTCACCGCCGGTGACGAGAGCCTTTACTCTCTCGAGGTGCTCAGGGAGTACCGCTATCACCGTGCCGACAACATGCGTTACCACTTCCAGTCGAATTCCAGGAACAAGCTGGAGCAGGACTTTCTCGGTTATGCTCTGAGCGACACGGATCTCGAACTGAAGATGCTCGAACCCATCCATGTCATCGAGGAGGATGTCGAGAACAACCGCCTGCTGACGCGCGAGCGCTACGGTATTCTGTCCGGTCCCAGGAACGGTGAAAAGCAGGCGAACATCTTCACCGACTTTGTAAACGAATTCATTCAGCCGTCCCAGGTCAGTCATCCGGTGCGTATCGACCTGGAAGGCGGTCTGCGTCATGACGTCGAAGTACTCTATCAAGAAGGCTATGACGTGTCCGAGGAGAAGAAGATCGACTCCCCGTGGTTCAGCTATGCCGATCGTGTCTGGCGAGACGAGAACAGAATACGTTTCAGCTCGACTCTGAAACCGTTGCGCCGACAGGTCGACGAGGCCGAGTTCATGGCCTTCAGCAAGACGGTCGAGGACATGCGTTCGCGCGCGGCCAACCGTTTCGAGTTCGGCAACCCCGAGGTACAGGAAAAGGGCGGCTTCTGGCAGCGCTTCTTCACGGACTGGACCAACTATGCCATGGCGCTGGCCATGCTGATCTGGCTCTGGAGCTACTTCAACTGAACCGCGCTGTTCAAGGCGATCAGGGCTGGTAGAATAGCGCGCCTTTCCCGCTTTCGAGACCGACCATGACCCGTACCCGTTTTGCTCCCAGTCCCACCGGATATCTGCACATCGGCGGAGCCCGCACGGCCCTGTTCTGCTGGCTGTTCGCCCGCAAGACGCGGGGCGCGTTCATCCTGCGCATCGAGGACACGGATCGCGAACGGTCCACCGAGGCTTCGGTGCAGGCCATTCTCGACGCGATGGCGTGGCTGGAACTGGACTACGACGAAGGTCCCTATTATCAGACCGAGCGTTTCGATCGCTACCGCGAGGTTATCGATCAACTGATCGAGCAGGGCGATGCCTACTACTGCTCCTGTTCCCGCGAGCGCCTCGATGCGCTGCGCGAGGAGCAGATGAAGAACAGGCAGAAACCGCGCTATGACGGACATTGCCGGGAGCGGGGCCTGAAGCCTGGCGACGCGGAGAACCTGGTGGTCCGCTTTCGCAACCCGCAGCAGGGTGAGGTGGTCTGGAACGACCTGGTCAAGGGCGAGATCCGCGTGCGCAACGAGGAACTGGACGATCTCATCATCGCCCGTTCCGACGGCACGCCGACCTACAATCTGACGGTGGTGGTGGACGACTGGGACATGAAGATCTCCCATGTCATACGCGGCGACGACCATGTCAACAACACGCCACGGCAGATCAACATCTTCAAGGCCCTGAAAGCCGATATCCCGCACTATGCCCATGTGCCGATGATTCTCGGCGAGGACGGCAAGCGCCTGTCCAAGCGCCATGGCGCGGTCAGCGTGATGCAGTACCGCGATGCCGGTTATCTGCCCGAGGCACTGCTCAACTACCTGGTGCGTCTTGGCTGGTCCCATGGCGACCAGGAACTGTTCACCCGCGAGGAGATGATCGAGTATTTCGCTCTCGAGGACATCAACCGCGCGCCCTCGACCTTCAACCCGGAGAAACTGGACTGGATCAACCAGCAGTATCTCAAGTCCGCAGACCTCGACCGCATCGTCGCGCTGGTGCGCGAGCGCCTCGAACGGATCGGCGTTAAGGTGGACGAGGACCTGGATCTTTCCCCGATCGTCGACCTCTAC
>WGBK01000247.1 GCA_015494335.1 Gammaproteobacteria bacterium
CGATATGGCGGGTCTGCTGCATGGGCGGGGATGGTGGCAGCTTTGCCGGGGCGGGGCAAGGATCGGCATCAATCCTTTTGCAGCTTGAGATGTTACCCTGGATACAGATATTGATCAGGTTCTGCCGCACTCTTGTCGTGGACAAGAACCTGGATCGGCTGCTGCACCTGTCGGATTGCTATTCACTGATGGAAAAGGGACGGATCGTCTCCATTGAAGGCACCGAAATCCTGTTTTTCGACCGGTCATTGCGGGCTCGATGCCTCGGTATCAGATCCGGGGCCAGCGGTTTCCCCTTTTCCGCGCTGTATCGATCCGGCGACCTGCTCCGGGATTGATGAGAACAGAAGAACCATTCATGCCGGTATATTCCCCGCCCAGAGACCTGGAGGCTGCGAAATGAAGTGGAAAGGATTTATGGTCGCAAGGATCTGAGGGCGGATGCATATGCAAAAAAACTGGCTACTATCCTGTTTGGCTCTGTTGTTGAGCCTGCCGGTGTCGGGCCATGTAGGCCCCCATACTCGTATCCAGAAGATCAGCATGGAAATCGAGGCCATGGCAGCTGCTCCCATCGGCGAGCGCTCCGGGTTGCTGGCCCGCCTGTATCAGCTGCGTGGTGAAGAGTACCTGGTCATGCGTGATTGGGAAAAGGCGGGAGCCGATTTTCGCCGCACCCGGCAGTTACTGCCTTCCAGTATTCGCATCTCGTTTCCAATGGCTCGGTTGTACTACGGAGAGGGCGAGTACGAACTCGGCCTCGATGAAATCAACCGTTACCTGCGCCGTTATACGGATGATGGACAGGCCTTGCTGTTGCGCTCCCGCATCCTGCAGGCGCTCGGCCGATACCTGCAAGCCTTGCCCGATCTGGAAAGCGCTCTGGAACTGCAGTCGAAGCCCGATATTGCCCTGGTTCTCGAGCGGGCGGACTTGCAGGCCCGGCTCGGGCAATGGAGTGCCGCCGTTGGTGGGATCCGCCGGGCCGAAGAGATACTCGGCAGGCTGCTGGTGCTGGAAAACAAGCGCATCGACTTGTTGCGACGGCAGGGCGACACAGAGGCGGCCCTGGCCGTGCTGGACCGTGTGCTGACCCAGGTACCGCGCAAGGAACGCTGGTTGCTGCTCAAGGCTCGGCTACTGGAACAGGCCGGGCGACGATCGGAAGCAAAACAACAATATCAGAATGTATTGGATACGCTGGACCAACTGCCGCCCAGGCTTTCCCGGGTGCCCGCCATGAAAAACCTGAGAAAACAGGCGCAGCAGGGCCTCATTGAAGGTACTACGAAAAAATCAATAGTTTCGGCAGATACAGCCTTGCAACTCACAGGTAATCCATGATGATAAAAGCTATCCAAAGATACACCAGCAGGGCCTTACCGCTATTGTTTCTTGCCCTGTCGCTGCCGGACCTGGCTTTTGCCCTGGCGCTGGAGCGCAGCCCTTATATCCAGTCCCTTTCCACGGATCAGGTTGTGATCCGCTGGCGTACCGATACCTCCTCGGATACGGAGCTTCGCTACGGGGGTTCCTCCAGCAATCTGGATCAGGTCAAGGCGGATGGTGCGCAAACCATCGAGCACGAGGTCAGGATTACCGGCCTGTCGCCGGGTACCCGCTATTTCTATTCGGTCGGCAGCAGCTCAGTGGTGCTTGCCGGAGGCGATGGCGATCATTATTTCGTTACTGCGCCCACCGTGGGCAGCGTGCAGCCGGTGCGTATCTGGGCCGTGGGCGACTCGGGTACCGCGGATTCCAACGCCCGGGCAGTTCGTGATGCCTACCTGGGGTATCGCGGCAGCAACCCCACCGATCTGTTCCTGATGCTCGGTGACAATGCCTACAACTCGGGCAGAGACTACGAATATACCCAGGCGGTATTCGACATGTATGCCTCGACCACGCGTCAAACGCCCCTGTGGCCGACCATTGGCAATCATGATGCGCGCACACAACAGGTGTATTTCGACTCCTTTACCCTGCCGACCAATGCCGAGGCCGGTGGCGTGGCCTCGGGTACCGAGAACTACTATTCCTTCGAATACGCCAATATCCACTTCGTGGTTCTTGACTCCCAGCTCAGTGACCGCTCGAGCAACGGCGCCATGTTGCAGTGGCTGGAACAGGATCTGTCATCGACCTTGCAGGAGTGGATTATCGCATTCTGGCATCATCCGCCGTATACCAAGGGATCCCATGACTCGGACAGGGAAAGTCAGCTGGTCGACATGCGCGAGAATGCCTTGCCGATTCTCGAGCAATATGGCGTCGATCTCGTGCTGACGGGGCATAGCCATTCCTACGAGCGCTCCTATCTGTTGAACGGTCACTACGGGTATTCCAACAGCCTGACCAGCTCGATGAAGATCGATTCCGGCAGCGGCGATCCGGATACTGACGGGGCCTACCGGAAAACGGATGACAAGGGCGCGGTCTATATCGTGGCCGGAAGCTCCGGCAAGACCAGTGGTGGCTCTCTGGATCATCCAGCCATGTATGTATCCATGAACCGCCTGGGTTCCATGGCGATCGATGTCAACGACAAGCAACTCGATGCCCGCTTCATAGACAACAACGGCAACGTACGGGACCGTTTTCGTATCGTCAAAACCTCTGGCGGCGGTGGAACACCAGGCAATCAGGCTCCCACGGTGGATGCCGGCAGCGATCAATCTGTGAACGTCAATGAACGCCTGGCCTTGAGCGGAACGGCCAGTGATGACGGCCTGCCCAACCCCCCGGGAACGCTGAGTTATACCTGGAGCCAACTCAGTGGTCCGGGCACGGCGGCATTCGATGATGTCTACGCCTTGTCGACTCAGGTCCGCTTCGATCAGGCCGGCAACTACGAGTTGCAGCTGGAGGCCGATGATGGCGAGAAGCAGGCGACAGACAGCCTGCAGGTAATGGTTTCATCGACGAGCAACAATCAGCCGCCACAGGTCGATGCCGGGAATGACATCAGTGATGCGGTCGTCAACGAGGCTGTAGGCCTGTCCGGTAGCGCCAGCGACGACGGCATTCCGGCCAATCCGGGGCAGCTGACCCTGAGCTGGAGCATGCGCAGCGGGCCGGGGCAGGTACAGTTTGCCGATGCCTCCAGCGCCCGGACCACGGCCACCTTCAGCGTTGCTGGAAGCTATGTGCTGCGCCTGAACGCCGATGATGGCGAGTTGCAGGCTCATGATGACCTGAGCGTGTTCGTAAGTGACAATAGTTCGCTGGAAGGCAACAGTCAGGGGGGGAGTCAGCTGATGATCGAGCCAGGGCAGCAGGTTGCGCAATCCTTTGTCCACGGTGACACGGCGGACCCGCCATTCAATATTTCCCGGGTCACCCTGTACCTTGCCCGGAATGATGTGTTGCCGAATGGTACGCTGCGCTTTCATATTGCCAAGAACCTGGGTTCTCCGGCGATCGATGGCAGTGAATATGAATTCGATGCCTCGGATCTGGGCAGCAGCCTCGAGGCCAGGGAAATCGACTTTTCGACACAGGTGGGACCGCTGACAGCGGGTGAAACCTACTATCTGGTACTGGAAAACGGAGCCGACCTCGGCAGCTACCTTGTCGAAGTCTCCGGCGACGAGTATCCGCCGGGCAGCAGCTACCTGGATGGTGTGGAGCAAACGGGTGACCTCCGCTTCCGCCTGGACGGCGCCAACGCCGATAACGGCGATGGTATCGATGATGAAACCTCCGGTGGCGGTCTTCAGCCGGCGGATATCCTGCCCCTGGCGTTGCTTGTGCTGCTGGCCTGGGTTGGAGGTCGGCGTCGTCGAGGGATGGCTTGAGGAGCCGGAGAGCTGCTTGGGGCGCTTGATTTCCCTGAAAGCATGGGGGGTTCGAGGGGGGAGTTCCGCTCCCCGGGAATGTGGGTTTGGGTCAATGTTCGCCGGTTTGATTGACGGTTCCTGATGCAGGTTCTGTCATGGCCTGAGTAAACCGGATCTGGCCCGATTCCTGCTATCAGCTTTCGACCAAAACCATAACCAGGAGAACAACATGCGCAACATCATC
>WGBK01000248.1 GCA_015494335.1 Gammaproteobacteria bacterium
CTGGTGCTGTTTGCGGTGCTGGCCTGGCAGAGCCTGCGCAAGCAGGGGTCGACCGAAGCCGTGTCGCCCGCCAATCTGCTGCAGGAGATCAGCCGCAGTGGCGACAGCCAGCTGGTACAGCCGATTCCGCAGGCGCTGGATCTCGATCCGCGCAAGCTGGCGCTCGGTGAGCGCCTGTTCCGCGAGCCGCGCCTTTCCGGCAAGGGCTTCAGCTGCAACACCTGCCATCCCCTTGAATCCGGAGGCATGGACGGTTTGCCGCGCTCCCTGACCATCAACGGCGGGCGTGATCAGATGAACACCCCGACCCTGTTCAACGCCGCTTTCTACCCCTACCTGCAATGGCGGGCCGATCAGCCCGACCTGGCCGCTCAGCTGGATGCCGTAATCGCCAACCCCTTGCACATGGCATCATCCTGGCCGGCCGTGGAGGAGATGCTGCGAGAGGATCCGGGGTATCGCGAGGCCTTCCGGGATCTCTACGACAGTGAGCCGACGCGACAGCTGGCGACCGATGCCCTGGTGACCTTCGAGCAGAGTCTGATTACCCCCGATTCCGATTTCGACCGCTGGCTGCGCGGCGATGAAAAGGCTCTGACCGAACAGCAGGGGCGCGGTTTTGGCCTGTTCCAGCAATACGGCTGCTCGTCCTGTCACCAGGGCATCAATCTCGGTGGAAACCTGGTGGCCCGTTTTGGCGTTTTCGGTTCCGCCTTCAATCAGCGCGAGCTTCCCCTCAACGAGTTTGATCAAGGCCGCATGTCGGTAACCGGCAACAATGCCGATCGTTTCCTGTTCCGCGTGCCGGGGCTGCGCAATGTGGCCGTGACGGCGCCCTATTTCCACGACGGCAGTGTGGACTCGCTGGAAGAGGCTGTTGAAAAGATGGGGCTTGTGCAGCTGGGCGTGGATATTCCTGCGGAAGACCGCGCGGATATTGTCGCCTTCCTCCGCTCCCTGACCGGCGAATACCGCGGGCGGCGCCTGTGAAAAGCCTGCGCGCACGGCACCTCGTCCAGTATGGTCTCGGCATTGTTGCTGCGGTGACGCTGAGCCTGTTGTTTGTCAACAGCCAGGTAGAGCTGGACGGGTTTCGCCACGTCGATGCCGAGCTGGGCCGGATGCGCGAGAATATCGCCACCATCCATCAGCAGCTGGTGGAGCTGCAGGCCGGCAGCTCTCGCAACTACGACCAGATTTCGGCGGCCGAAACCGGCTTGCGCGACGGGATTCGTCGACTGCAACAGGAGCAGGCCCTGGACCCCGTCATCGGCGAAGCGGCTGCGGCCGACTACCTGTCCGAACTCGAATTGCTGTGGCAGCACAAGTACCGGGCGATCGAGGACTTCAAGGCGCGCAATGCCCTGCACAAGAACCTGATCCTGTATGCGCCGAAGGATATCGAGGATTTGATCGCAGCGTTGCGCCAAAGCCGCGAACTGGAGCCCGCGGATGTGCAGGAGGTGGAAAACCTGCTCTACCGGGTGGCGGCGCGCATGTTTATCGACCACAAACTGTCGTCGGGTGATGACTTCGATGTCTCCGAACTGCTGGTCGAGGTGCAGGGAGATATGATGACCCGCCTGCCGGAGGATCTGCAGCCGGCATCCATCCGCCTGTTCGACCGTCTACAGCTGGCGCTGCAGATCGAGGGGCAATTGCTCGGCGCCCTGCAGGCCAGTGCTTCCACTCGCCTGGACGACCGCATCCGCGAGCTGCGTCGCCTGTTGCGCCTTCGACTCGACGAGGAACGGTCGAGCGCGCGCAACTACCGTATCGGTCTGTATTTGCTGGGCCTGTTGATGCTGTTCTACCTGGCGCGGGTTTTCCTGCGCATGCAGGAGCTGAGCCGCTATCTCGAATCCTCGCTGAGCGAGCTGGAGTTTCAGAAGCGGGCTCTCGACGAACACAGCATCGTAACCATCACCGATGTACGCGGCGACATCCTCTATGCCAACGACCGCATGTGCGAGATCAGCGGCTATCGCCGTGAGGAACTGATCGGCAACAATCACCGCATGCTCAAGTCGGGCAAGCACGATGCGGATTTCTACCGCAACCTGTGGCGCGACCTGGTAGACAAGGGCAAGTGGCAGGGCGAGATCGTCAACCGTGCGCGCAACGGTCGCCTGTACTGGGTGGCCACGACGCTGCTGGCCCGCTACAACGAGCAGGGCAAGCCCTGGCAGTACATCGGCATACGCACGGACATCACCGAACAGAAGAAGATGGAGCGGGAAGCGCGCCTGCTGGCCCGTTTCCCGTCGGAAAATCCCGACCCGGTGCTGCGCATGGATCGCAACGGACGCATCCTCTACCACAATCCGGCCAGCCGGATTTTGCTCGATCACTGGGGCCTGGGCGAAGGGGAGCGCCTGCCCGCCGAATGGCTCGGCGTGATGCAGCATTGCCTGCAGCAGAACCAGGTCGAATCCCACGATATTCACATCGGCGACGAGCACTATGAACTGCGCTTCACGCCGGTGGCCAGCGAGGATTATGTCAATCTCTATGCACGCAACATCACCGAGATCCGGCGTGCCCAGGCGCACTTGAGCTATCAGGCCCGGCACGATCCGCTCACCGGCCTGTACAACCGTTTCGCTTTCGAACAATTTCTCGATGAAGCCCTGTTGCGCGCTCAGGCCAGTGATGACGGCAGCCTGCTGCTGTACATCGACCTGGACCAGTTCAAGATCGTCAACGACACCAGCGGCCATGTGGCCGGCGACGAGTTGCTGCGCCAGCTTGGTGAGCTGATTTCCGGCTGCATCCGCGAAAGCGACCTGCTGGCCCGCCTCGGCGGCGACGAGTTCGGCATCCTGCTCAACGGCTGTGACCTGCGCCACGGCGTCGAGCTGGCGGAAAAGCTGCTGCAGGCGGTCAACGAATACCGCTTCCTGTGGCAGAACAAGTCCTTCAAGCTGGGCGCCAGCATCGGCATTGCGTTGATCAACGCCGATTGTGACAGCGCCGTACATC
>WGBK01000249.1 GCA_015494335.1 Gammaproteobacteria bacterium
ATCAAGAAAAGCCATATCACCCTCGTTTTTTGATCCGGACCGCCTGCATGGCAAGGCGACCCCTGTTGAATGCCTTGCCGGCACGAGCCGGTAATTCATTTCGGCTCAGGTCACCCTGAGAAACTGCTCGTTGTTCACCAGCCGTTCGATACTGAACACGCTCCACTGCTGACGCTCGTCGGCGAAACCGCCGTCGAGTAAATCCTTCAGCACCGGCGTCTGTGCCGGCGCCTTTTCCTTCTTGTCCTGCGGCTTGAAACGGCGCAGGCCATAGATCTCGTTGACCAGCACGCCGGCCTGCACATCACCCTGATCGATGATCAGCATGCGACTCTTCTTGCCGGGATGGATGTACTCCCCGCTCAGCAGGGCCTGCACATCGACCACCGGTATCAGCGACCCGCGCACGTTGGCCAGGCCGCGCACCCAGGGCAGCACGCCGGGGATACGGATGGTTTCCGGCGGCGGCAGGATCTCGTTGATCTCGGACATCCGCGCGATCAGCGTTTCGCCGCAGAGATCGAAACCGATGCCGACCCAGTCGCCATCCACCTGCTCGCCGGCCGGCAATCCGCGGGCATGGGCCCGGCAGCGCTGCTCGACATCCTGCAGTACGCTGTAGGGGGAGCGGGTGGCCATGATCTCAGGCGCCCGCGCCCTGCAGCGCCTTCTGGATGCTGTCCAGCAGTTCCGGCTCGCGCACCGGCTTGACCAGGTAGTCTTTCGCTCCCTGGCGCATGCCCCAGATCTTGTCGGTTTCCTGGTCCTTGGTGGTGACGATGATGATCGGGATCTGCGCGGTTTCCGGGTTGCGCGCAAGATCGCGCGTGGCCTGGAAGCCGTTCTTGCCGGGCATCACCACATCCATCAGGATGCAGTCCGGTTTCAGCGATCGGGCCTTGGCAATGCCGTCTTCGCCGTTTTCGGCGACCGATACCTGCATCTGGTGTTTCTGCAGAATGGTCTTGAAGACATGCACCTCGGTGGGCGAGTCGTCGATGATCAGGATATGTGGCATGGCGTTCCTATCAGCTCCTGGTGGCTCCCACGTGGGACGTGATCGCACCGATCAGGTCCTCGCGCGAGAAGGGTTTGGTCAGGTACTCCTCGGAACCGACGATACGGCCCCGGGCGCGGTCGAAGATGCTGTCCTTGCTCGACAGCATGATTACCGGCGTGGACTTGAAGTTCTTGTTGTTCTTGATCAGTGCGCAGGTCTGGTAGCCGTCGAGCCGCGGCATCATGATGTCGACAAAGATGATGTCCGGATTGTGCTCGGTGATCTTGGCCAGCGCCTCGAAACCGTCGGTGGCCGTCACCACCTCGCAGCCCGCTTTCTTCAGCAGCGTCTCGGCGCTGCGCCGGATGGTCTTGCTGTCGTCGATCACCATTACCTTCACATTCAATTGCAAGGTTTCGGATGTCTCCCCGGCCGGGGTTTGTTGAGTGCTCACGGTTACTCCGCCTGCTTCGGTTATTTTTTGAGATTGGATACGACCTGATGATCAGCGATTTTTACCGACAATTCAAGCCAAACCAGCAATTTAGTAAAATTTCATAAAGTTATTTCTATGTTGCTCTCGTAGCCCGCCGGACACTCGATGCCTTTTTGCAGCAGGGCGCCAAAAACCGTAGAATGGCGCCTGCCCAGCCAACTGCACAGCCCATGATTTCCACCCCTCTGCCGACCGTTCCCCACCTGATCACGGCCAACTGCCATCCGATCGAGGAAATCGAGCGCCACATCCTCGGCCACCAGGACGAGATCGAGATCTGGCTGCGCCAGCAATTCGTCCACTACCCGGCGCCGTTCTATGCCAGCGTGGACCTGCGCAATGCCGGTTTCAAGCTGGCCCCCGTGGACACCAACCTGTTTCCGGCCGGCTTCAACAACCTCAATCCGGCCTCCAGGCCGCTGTGCATCCAGGCCTTCCAGGTCGCCCTGGAGCGCTTCTGCCCGGAAGCCAAGGGCATACTCATCATCCCGGAAAACCATACCCGCAACCTGCATTACCTGGAGAACATCGCCACCATCCAGGAGTACATCTCGCTGGCCGGCTACCGCAGCGCCCTCGGCAGCCTGCGCGAGGACATCACCGAGCCGACCGAGATCGAACTGCCCTCGGGCCGCTCGATCACCCTGCACCCGGTGGAGCGAAAGGACGATAGAATCAGTATAGGCGACTTTACGCCATGTGCCATCATCCTCAACAACGACCTCTCCGGCGGCCGCCCGAAGCTGCTCGAAGGCATCCGCCAGACGGTGGTGCCTCCGCTGGATCTCGGTTGGTCCAACCGCTTCAAGTCGGACCACTTCCAGATCTACGACGAGGTCGCGCGCGAATTCGCCGAGCTGATCGAAATCGACGACTGGCTGATCAACCCGCTGTTCACCAATTGCGGCTCGATCGACTTCATGAAGCGCGAGGGCGAGGAGTGCCTGGTACGGAACACCGAGCAACTGCTGCAGCGCATCCAGTCGAAGTATGACGAGTACGGCATCACCGATCGTCCCTATGTCGTGATCAAGGCGGACCAGGGCACCTACGGCATGGGCATCATGGTGGTGTCCGACGCCGAGGAACTGCGCCGCCTCAACCGCAAGCAGCGCAGCCGCATGTCCTCGACCAAGGAAGGCGGCGACACCTCCGAGGTGATCCTGCAGGAAGGCGTGCCCACCCGGGAGACCTGGGGCGAGGAGGCCCTGACCTGCGAGCCGGTGGTGTACATGGTCGATCACTATGTGGTCGGCGGTTTCTACCGCATGCATCCGAAGAAGAACGCCAAGGATAACCTCAACTCGCCGGGCATGACCTTCGAGCCGCTGGCTTTCGCCGAGGCCTGCAACACCCCCGACAAGCGCCTCGACGAGGATGCCTGCCCCAACCGTTTCTATGCCTATGGCGTGATCGGCCGCCTCGCGCTGCTGGCCGCGGCCCGCGAGATCGCCGACGCCGCCGCGGAGTGAGCACGCCATGAGCCGCCGCCTCGGCATCGTCATGGATGCCATCGATTCGATCAAGCCGTGGAAGGATTCCAGCTTCGCCATGCTGCTGGAGGCCCAGCGCCGCGGCTGGGACATCCACTACATGGTTCTCGACGACCTGTACATGGAAGACGGCATCAGCCTGGCCCGCACCCGCGACCTGCAGGTAACGGATCGCCGCGAGGATTTCTACCAACTCGGCGCATTCGAGACCATCCCGCTCGGCGAGCTGGACCTGATCCTGATGCGCAAGGACCCGCCCTTCGACCTCGAATACATCTACGCAACCTATTTTCTCGAACAGGCCGAGGAGCAGGGCGCCCTGGTGGTCAACCGCCCGCAGAGCCTGCGCGATTGCAACGAAAAGTTGTTCACCCGCGAGTTCCCGCAATGCTGCGCACCCTTCCGTGTTGCGCGCCAACCCGATCGGCTGCTCGAGTTCCTCGAACGGGAACGGGATATCATCATCAAGCCCCTCGACGGCATGGGTGGCCGCTCCATCTTCCGCCTGCGTCTGGGCGATCCCAATACCAATGCCATCATCGAGGCGGTCACCGATCACGGCCAGAGGCAGGCCATGGTGCAGCGTTTCATTCCCGAGATCCGCGATGGCGACAAGCGCATCCTGCTGATCGAAGGCGAACCGATCTCCTGGGCCCTGGCACGCATCCCGGCAGAGGGCGAGAACCGCGGTAACATCGCCGCCGGGGCCAGCACCCGGGGCCAGCCCCTGAGCGACCGCGATCGCTGGATCTGCGAGCAGATCGCGCCGCGCCTGCGCGAGAAGGGCTTGCTGTTCGTCGGAATCGATGTGATCGGCGATTACCTCACCGAGATCAATGTCACCAGCCCGACCGGCATCCGCGAACTCGATGCTCAGTTCGACCTGAACATTGCCGGCGAGCTGTTCGACGCCGTGGAACGGCAGTTGTCTTGACGACCACCCGCTGGCCGATCCTGCTGCTGGCATTGCTGCTCCTCGGCGGCTGCAGCGACCCGCGAGTACAGCGGCGGCAGTTCCTGCAGTTCGGCACCCTCATCGACATCAGCCTGTCCGGTGTGGACGCACAACGGGCTGAAGCCGCCTTCGATGCCATCGAGGATTTGCTGGAGGAACGCAACCGCCAGTGGCACGGCTGGCAAGAAGGCGTCCTGAAACGCTTCAACGACGACCTGGCGCAACAGCCCGCGGACGGCGTTCCGGTTCCGCCCTCCCTCAAGCGCCTGATCGACGATTCGAAGCGCTACTACCGGCTCAGCGACGGCCTGTTCAATCCGGCCCTCGGCAAGCTGATCGCGGCCTGGGGCTTTCAGGGCCGACCCCAACCCGACCGCCAGAAGATCGAACGCCTGCGCGGCGCCCTTCCGGACATGGACGACCTGCGTATCGAGGAGGGGCGTGCCTGGTCCGACCATCCCGATCTGCAACTGGACTTCGGTGCCATCGCCAAGGGCCTGGCGATTGCCCAGGCAGCCGAGCTGCTGCGCTCGCGCGGTATCGACAATTTCATCGTCAATGCCGGCGGGGATCTGCTGGTCCGGGGGCGCAAGGCCGACGGATCGCCCTGGGTGGTTGGCATCGAGGATCCCTTCCAGGGTGGCGCGCTGGCAACGCTGGCCATGGACGCCTCGGGGGCCGTGTTCACCTCCGGAAGCTACCGGCGCTTCTACATCGACGAGAACGGCCAGCGACGCCAGCACATCATCGACCCGCGCAGCGGCGAGCCGGCTCTCGGGCTGCGCGCCGTCACCGTGTTGCACGAGGATCCAGTGGTCGCCGATGTCGCAGCCACCACGCTGATGCTCACGGCTCAGAACCATCTGCCGGAGATGGTCGAGCGCTTCGGTCTGCAAGAGGTACTGGTGATTGCAGAGGATCGCGAAGCCTGGGCTACTCCCGGCTGGCTCAAGAGATTGCAATGGCGCAGTGGAGCAGACATCCACCCACAGCCTCTGCCGAAACAGTTGCAGGATCAGGACAGCGGCAAATGACTGGCGACCGCCCCATCATCTTGGCAGAATGAAGCCATGCCTTCCGACGCTACACCACCTCCACGCAGGCCCCGCATCAGTGCCAGCGACCGTCTGGGTTTCACCCTGTTCCTGGCTCTGGTGCTGCACCTGGTATTCATTCTCGGCGTCGGATTTTCCCCCAGCGACGCCCAGTCGCCGGAGTCGCTGCCAAACCTCGATATCATTCTCGCCAACACCGAAAGCCCCGAGGCCCCGGAACAGGCGGACTTCCTCGCCCAGAGCAACCAGAAGGGCGGCGGCAACCAGGAAGACAAGGCACGACCCAGCGCACCGGTTTCCGCTGACACCCCGATCAACCGCATGGGGCTGGACGAACAGCAGCAACGCCAGCGTCGTGCCAGCGAGGTTCGCATCGAGCACATCTACTACATCAACCAGCGCGAGGCCGAGCAGCAGATAGCCCACGCCAAACGCAGCGAAAAGGCCCAGACTCAGCAACAGAGCGAGGACAGCGTCAACCAGCAGCAGCGCGAGATCGCCAGCCTGCAGGCCGAGATTCGCAAGATGGTCGAGGCCTACGCGCGCCGACCCCGCGAGATCGTGCTCACCGCCAATACCCGCGAAGCCGTGGAAGCCGGCTACCTGGCGCAGTGGGTTTCGCGCATCGAGCATATCGGAAACCTGAACTATCCGCCGCAAGCCGAGGTCAACAGGATAGACGGCAGCCTGCGACTGAATGTACGCATCAACGCCCAGGGCAAGGTTATCGATGCCCGCATCAGCCGTTCTTCCGGCGAACGAATACTCGACGAGGCCGCCTTGCGCATCGTGCGTCTGGCCGAGCCCTTCGCCGAATTCCCCCCCAAGCTGAAGGAGAAGGCGGACCAGATCGTCATCATCCGCACCTGGGAATTCGACTCCAGCAAGGCGCAGCGCCTGTCCACTTCCGGAGCCAAACGATGAGCGAAGACAACCTCAACAACCTGCGCAACCAATACCTGCTGGCAACCCCCGCGGTCAAGGATCCGCTGTTTGCATCCAGCCTCGTCTACATGTGCGAGCACAACGCCGAGGGCAGCATGGGGCTGGTGGTCAATCACCGTTCGGAACAGAACCTGGAAGCTGTATTCGAGCAGCTGGAGATCGACTGCGACGATGAAAGCATCCGCCAGACTCCGGTCTTCCTCGGTGGCCCGGTGCAGTTGCAGCAGGGCTTCGTGCTGCACGACGCACCGCCGCGCAAATACGAGCAGTCCCTGCAGGTGGGCGACGACATGCACCTGACCACCTCCCTGGACATCCTGCAGGATATCGCGCAGGGCAAGGGTCCTGCACATTTTCTGGTCGCCCTCGGTTATGCAGGCTGGGCCGCCGGGCAGCTGGAGCAGGAACTGCAGGACAATGCCTGGCTGACGGCCCCGGCCCGTCCCGAGATCACCTTCCACCCGGACATCGACGCCCGCTGGCAGCTCGCCTTCGACCAGCTCGGCTTCGATCTCGATTCCCTGTCGCCGACCACCGGCTCCGCCTGATGCCGGAGAACGGCGACCTGACCGTGCTTGGCTTCGATGTCGGCAGCCACTGGACCGGCGTGGCCGTGGGCCAGACCCGTACCGGCACCGCTTCGCCTCTGACCTCGATCCGCGTGCGCCAGCACAAGCCGGACTGGCGCCAGATCCAGGCCCTGATCGACGAATGGCAACCCGACCGGCTGATCGTTGGCCTGCCGACGGGGATGGATGGCCGGCCCCATGCCATGACCGATGCCGCGCGCCGCTTCGCGCGCCAGCTCGAAGGCCGCTTCCACCGCCCGGTGGAATTCGCCGACGAACGCCTGACCACCCGCGAAGCCTGGCAGATTGCCGAGACCCGGGGCAGTCGCCATCTCGACAAGCCGGATATCGATGCCATTGCCGCCGTATTGATTGTCGAGACCTGGCTACACCAAAACCCGACCTGAGCCGTTAAGAAAAGAGAGATTAAGAATTTATATACGGTTGCGACTCGATCAGGCCTGTTTGAGCTGAGAATAAGCCTCTTCCAACATATCCTGCGACAAGTCAAGATTCCTGCGAACAGACCACTTCGAATCGGATCTTGTTCGAACATGCCAAACCGGGAAAACATTAAACATAAGAAAATACCGAATCTGAATGAATTCCTCGAAACCGATCCGACGGTGCGAATTTATCGAATGCAGGTTCAATGGGCTGATGTCTGTCACAAAAAAATCCTTGTTTGGGTTCTGCTGGAATATTGCGCTCATCAACTGAAGAAAGAGCCCCTTCATCCTCCACTCCGGAGCAATCAAACCATATCCAAACAAGCCTATTCCATCACTTGAACTGATGTAAGTGGCACTTTTTCCATGCAGAAAAGGTATTTTTCTCGAATACTTGAATATCTGAATAAAACCATGGACTTTCTCTTCACCCCGAGCAATAAATATTCTCATCCCTGACTCATGCTCTTTTTCCAAGCCTTTCTGCTTGACTGGCCAATCACAATCACCTTGTTGACACCAGAACTGCGCAATCAATGCATAGTCTTCCTGAACTGCCACATCAATCTGCACATTACTCCGACTTACTCTCCTTCTCATCGAGTCCGATAGTTTTACCTCCTTGCAAGCAAGCAAGGTATGTCGGGTATAAAAAAACAACCATTTGGGCCATCTCCGATTTACAAAAACATATATCAAAAATCTTTCTAGGCCATACTTTCGGTATGTATCAACGAACAACCTTAACAATGCCGCAACTCTATTACTCATCATTCAATGCCCGACTACTCTAGGGAATGCTTCATCTGACGCGTTCTTCCATACGTATGCTCACTTAGAACCAAGGCCGCCAGCCCTGACTCCCTATTATGCCCCATTGACTAGAGTCTCAAAAACTCACGGTTCCGACTGTGAAGCCAGTTGTATTTATGCAAGCTACTCTTTTCCCTCAAAGTTGATGGCGCAGCATATCGCATAATCAGCCCCTCTATGTTATAAACGGGACCGCTCATCCTCCCGGAATGATTGTTGTGCGCCCAAACACCCTACCCGAAGTCGACCAACTGCTCGAAGACCTTGTCGAACAGGTATCGCCGCTGTTCGAGATCGAGCCGCAGCCCCTCATCGTCGGCATAGAAACCGGCGGCTACTGGATCGCCGAGCACCTGCGCAAGCGCCTCGCACCCGAAGCGCCGCTGGGCAAGCTCAACATCACCTTCTACCGCGACGACTACACCAAGATCGGTCTGCATCCGACGGTCAAGCCCTCGAGC
>WGBK01000250.1 GCA_015494335.1 Gammaproteobacteria bacterium
TAGGAACAATCGGCCTTGCCCAGCGGCGACCTTCGGGTCGCCGTTTTGCGTCATGGGGCTGCTTCCCCGGGATCCAGGTAGAGCGCATAAAGCAGGGCATCCTCGCGGCCGTCGCCATCCGGGTAGTAGTCGGGGCGACGCCCGATCTCGTTGAAGCCCATCTTTTCGTACAAGGCCCGCGCGCCGACATTGCTCGGTCGCACCTCCAGCAGCGCCATTTCGGCGCCGCCCGCGCGTGCGCGCTGCAACAGGTGTTCGAGCAGGTAATGGCCCAGGCCCTGTCCCCGTAGTGACGGGGCGACGGCGAGGTTCAGTACATGGCTCTCCCCGGCGCCAATGGACAGCACGCCGTAGCCGATGATCCCGGTTCCCTCGTCTTCCAGTACCCAGCAATCGTAGCCGACGCGGATACAGTCGCCGAAGATGCCCTTGGTCCAGGGGTGCGGGTAGCATTGCAGTTCGATCTTCAGCACGGCATCGAGATCGCCCTGGGTCATCGGGCGCAGCGCGGGGCGGGAGCGGTCTGGCATGGCGACAGAGCTTCTGTGTCTCGGACGGGTTGCAGCCAGTATACTATCGCCTTTTGCGATCGGGACACCCATGAAACAGACCATCGATTGGCACAGCTTCTGGGCGCGCGAGCGCCAGGGCTTTCACGAAGGCGATGTCAATGTCTATCTCCGGCGGCACCTGCCGGGGTTCGGACTGCAACCGGGCGATGCCGTCTTCGTGCCGCTCTGCGGCAAGGCCGTGGACCTGCAGTGGCTGGCCGGGCAGGGTCATCCGGTAATCGGTGTCGAGCTGTCCCCGGTGGCCGTGGAAGCCTTCTTCGAGGAATCGGAACTGCCCTACGAGCGCAGCAAGGAAGGCCCGTTCACGGTGTATCGTTCGATCAACATCACCCTCTATCAGGGGGATTACATGGATCTGCGGCCGCATCACCTGGAGGATTGCCGGCTGGTCTATGACCGCGCCTCCCTGGTCGCCATCGAGGACTTCAATCGCCCGGCCTATGTGTGTCACCTGCTTGGGCTGCTGCCGGAGCCGGTTCCGATGCTGCTGGTGACCCTGGAATACGATCAGTCGAAGATGAGCGGACCGCCCTTCTCGGTGCCGCTGGACGAGGTGCGCGAGCTCTACGCCCCGGCTTACCGGGTACGGGAACTGGAAGCCGTCGAGCAGATCGACGAGCGCCCGCGCTGGCGGGAAACGGGGCTCGAGTCCCTGCTGGAGAGGGCCCTGAGGCTGGAGCCGACAGCATGAAATTCCACGGCCATTTGCACAAGATGCGGGTCGAGCTGGCTTCGCCGACGCGCTACTGGCTGGACCTGGAGGAAGGTCCGGTCGGCTTGCACGAATGGCTGGGACGGCAGCTGAGCCTGAAGTGGCTGGGCGAGATCCACTGCATTCACTGCGGTCGGGCGACTCGCAAGAGTTTCAACCAGGGCTATTGCTACCCCTGTTTCCGTTCCCTGGCCCAGTGCGATATCTGCATCGTCTCGCCGGAGAAGTGCCATTACGATGCCGGAACCTGCCGCGAGCCGGAATGGGGCGAGCAGCACTGTCTGCAGCCCCATCTGGTGTACCTGTCGAATACCTCCGGGGTCAAGGTCGGCATCACCCGGCAGACCCAGGTACCCACCCGCTGGATCGACCAGGGCGCCCGTCAGGCCCTGCCCATTGCCCGCGTGCCGACGCGAAAGGATGCGGGGAGACTGGAAGTGGCCTTCAAGCAATACCTCGACGACCGCACCAACTGGCGCGGCATGCTCAAGGACGACTATCAGCCCGCCGATCTGCCCCGGATTGCGGCGGAAACCTGGCAACGGGTGGAACCCGGGCTCGACGAGGATCTGCGACAGCGCCTCGAGTGGCTGGCGGACAAGTCCGCACCCCAGGACATCGACTATCCGGCGCAGGCCTTTCCGCAGAAGATCGCCAGTTTCAATCTCGACAAGACGCCGCAGATCGGCGGGCGACTGTCGGCCGTCAAGGGACAGTACCTGATCTTCGAGAACGGGGTTATCAACCTGCGCAAGTACGCCGGCTACCGGGTGGAGATCGAGCTGAAGGATTGACGAGAGGCGGTCAGTGCAGGCGCGGACTGCTGTGCTGGCGTGAATGATATTCCTCGATCACTTCTCGCACATGGGGCGGGTAGTCGAGGGCATCCATTTCTTCCATGCCCTCGCGGAAGAAGCTGGCCGCGTCCTGCGGCAGGTAAAGCAGCATCTCGTCGAACACGCGCCGCATCAGCTCGGTGTCCTGGCTGCGCGTGGCGATGATGCCGCGATTGATGTGCAGCAGGCGCCACGGGCGATACAACTCCTGTCCGCCGAGATCCTGCTTCAGTTCGTTGGAGGCGGCATCGACGACCTGCCCCATCAGCTCGGCCAGCTGACGCAGCGACTGGCGGTCCTGGATCTGGTTGGCGAAATGGGCGAAGGCATTGACCAGCGGCTCCAGGTGCTCCAGCTCGCCGTCGTGCTGCATGGTCCAGCGGGCAAAAACCAGCGCCACCTGCTCCAGTTCCTGTCGTTTGTGCGGCAGGTCCAGTTTCTCCATCAGGTCGGTCAGTTGCAGCAGCAGCTGGATGCCGTGATTGCCGATTTCGGTGGCCTCGGCCGGGGCGATATGTTGCCCGTCCTCGGCCTGCAGATCGATGGTTTCGACGATGTCGAAAAACTGTTCCAGGGCTTCGAGCACGGCATCCAGCGCGCGCCGGTAGTCGTCGTCCAGATAGTCGTCGAGCTCCAGCTGCAGCTTGTGGAAGAAGCCGCGCGCCTCGCGCAGCGAGGCCTGTTGCAGCGGCAGGGCCTCGTCCCCGTTCATGGGTCGGAAGCTCCCGCGCCTGTCTTGTCGCGGTTCAGCAGGCGTTCCTCGGTGACCCGCCACTGTCCGTCCTGTTCCCGCGTCAGCAGGATCTCGATCGGGTGGCTGTCCACGGTACCGTCGACGGCGGCGATCGTTTCGGTGGTCATGAAACGGATGTGTTCCGGGTCGTGGTTGAGCAGCTCGAGGCCCTCGTAGCTGGCGCTCTGGATCAGCTTTTCGCCGAACTCGTATTCGCTCTGGGCATGCCAGTCGTCGTAGCCGATGACCTCGAAACCGGGTACGCCGAACACCCGTACCGAGCGCGAAATCAGGTTCATGTGCGCCTCGTGGTCGTAGCGAGCCAGGGTCTCGCAGCAGGCGTCGAGCCATTGCTGGGCGATTTTTTCGGGCTGTTCGGTCATGCTCGTTCTGTTACTGTGGATGGAGCTTCAACCATAGCACAGCACGGGCCGGGCATGACCGGATTCGACGCCGGATTACTCGCCGCAGAACTCGTCCACGGCCTCCAGCAAGGGCGTCATGTACATGTAGGCCGGACCGCCGTGCATGATCACCGCCATGAAGCCGGCCTCGATGATCTCGTCGCGGCTGACTCCGGCCTCGGCGGCCATCTGCACATGGAAAGCGATACACCATTCGCATTGCGCGGCCACGGCCAGGCCGATGTTGATCAGTTCCTTCTGCTTGATGTCCAGCGCGGGGCCGGATTCAGCCTTCTGCAGGAATCCGAGAAAGGCCTGGGTTTCGGTGGGATGCTCCTTCTGCAGACGCTGGGTCAGCTTGTGGATGTCTTGCAGCTTGTCTTGCATGCGGGCCATGATGCACCTCCTGGGTGTGGTGGACGAAAAACACTGCCTTCATTGTGGAAATGGGCCCGCCGCCCCGGGTTTCAAGGGCAGCTTGTCAATCGATGGCCTTGAGGATGCGACGGATCAATCCCGGTCCTTCGTAGATCAATCCGGAGTAGATCTGGATCAGGCTGGCCCCCAGCTCTAGCCGCAGCCGGGCTTCCTCGGGGCTGTCGATGCCGCCCACGGAGATGATCGGTATCTCGTCGTCGAGTCGCTGACGGAACTGTACCAGCAGGTCGCGGGATTTCTCCTTCAGTGCGGCGCCGCTGAGTCCGCCGGCTTCTCCGGCCAGGGGATGACCGGCAATGGCACTGCGGTCGAGGGTGGTGTTGGTCGCGATCAGGCCGTCGATGCCGTATTCGCCCAGCAGATCGGCGATCACGGCCACTTGGTCGCGATCCAGGTCCGGGGCCACCTTGAGGGCCAGCGGGCGGTTGACCTGGTGTTCGTCCTGCAGGGCCTTGCGCGCCTCGGTGACACCGGACAGCAGCAGTTTCAGTGCGTCGTCGTCCTGCAGCTTGCGCAGCCCCGGGGTATTGGGGGAGGAAATGTTGAGGGTGATGTAATCGGCCGCGAGATAGACCCGCTGCAGCGCCAACCGGTAGTCGTCGAGGGCGCGTTCCACCGGGGTCGAGAGGTTCTTGCCGATGTTGATGCCGAGGACATAGTCGCGTCGCGGCAGGCGCTCGATGTTGGCCAGCAGATGGTTGATGCCGGCATTGTTGAAGCCCATGCGGTTGATGATGCTGCGTTTCGAGCGCAGCCGGAACAGCCGCGGCTTCGGGTTGCCGGGCTGGGGGCGCGGCGTGACCGTGCCCACCTCGATGAAGCCGAAGCCGAGATGGGCCAGCCCGCGCAGATAGTCGCCGTTCTTGTCCAGTCCGGCGGCAAGGCCGACCGGGTTGGGGAAATCCAGGCCCATCACCCGCCGGGGCCGGGATATCCGGGGTTTCGGGATCAGCCAGCGCAGGTGATTGAGCAGTTCGAGGGTGGCTTCGTGGGCGGTTTCGGCGTCCTGGGAGAAGATCAGCGGACGGA
>WGBK01000251.1 GCA_015494335.1 Gammaproteobacteria bacterium
GAGATCGCCCGCAAGAAGGCGGAAGCCGAGAAGAAACGCAAGGCCGAGGCGGCACGCAAGAAGGCAGAAGCCGAGAAAAAGCGCAAGGCCGAGGAAGCACGCAGGAAGGCGGAGGCTGAGAAGAAACGCAAGGCTGAGGAAGCGCGCAGAAAGGCGGAAGCCGAGAAGAAACGCAAGGCAGAAGAAGCTGCCCGCCGCAAGGCGGAAGAGGAGCAGCGGCGCAAGGAGGCGGAACTTCAGGCCCGGCTTGCGGCCGAAGAACGACAGCGCGAGCTGGATCGGCTGCGCAATCGCTACTATGCGATGATCCGCGACAAGATCTCGCGCAACTGGCGCCAGCCGCCCAACGCCGGCAACAAGCCGGAATGTGAGGTCATGGTGCAGCAGGATCCGGCCGGTTACATCATCGATGTGACCTTTGGCCAGTGCCCCGGCACGCGCGAATACCGGTTGTCGGTGGAGCAGGCCGTGTTCAAGTCCGAGCCCCTGCCCAAGCCCGATGATCCGGAGCTGTTCGAAAGAGAGATCCGACTCAAGTTCAAACCGAAGGACTGAAACCCATGATGCACAAGTTGCTGTCCCGAATCCTGCCGTTGCTGCTGTTGCTGTCCGTCGCCCTGCCGGCGCGGGCGGTCATTACCATCGAGATCACCGAGGGGGTCGAGGGCGCGATACCGGTCGGCGTGGTGGCCTTCGACACCAGCCAGTTGCCGCTGCCGCTGAAGACCGATCTGGCCGCGATCATCACCGGCGATCTCAACCGCAGCGGCCTGTTCAAGGTGCTGCCGGCCGCCGATTATCCGCAACGCCCGGCCCAGAGCCGCCAGGTGCAGTACCCGCTGTGGCGCTCCCTGGGCGCCGAATTCCTGGTCATCGGCCGGGTGCTGCCGAAGGAGGGCGGACTCTACGATGTGCAGTTCCAGTTCCTCGACGTGCTCAAGCAGAAGCAACTGCTTGGCTACCGCTTCCCGGTGCGCGGCCGCAGCCTGCGTTCCACCGCCCACGAGATCAGCGACCTCATCTACGAGAAGATTACCGGCACTCGCGGTGCCTTCAATACCCGCATTGCCTATATCAGCGTTCAGGGCAAGGGCAAGAACAAGAAATATGTGCTGCAGGTGGCCGATACCGATGGCTACAATCCACAGACTGTGCTCGAGTCGGATCAGCCGCTGATGTCGCCGGCCTGGTCGCCGGATGGCGCTTCGCTGGCCTATGTTTCCTTCGAAAACCAGCGGCCGGAGATCTTCATCCAGCACCTGGCCAGCGCGCGGCGCAGCAAGATGGCCGGCTTCAAGGGGCTCAACCAGGCCCCGGCCTGGTCGCCGGACGGCCGCAAGCTGGCGCTGGTGCTGTCGAAAGACGGCAGCCCTGACATCTATGTCATGGACATTGCCACGCGCAAGATCAAGCGCATCACGAGACATCGCGCCATCGATACCGAGCCAGTCTGGACGCCGGACGGCAAGGCCCTGATCTTCACCTCCGACCGCAGCGGATCGCCGCAGATCTATCGCATTGAGCTGTCGGGCGGGCGGTCCGAGCGCCTGACCTTCGAAGGCCCCTACAACGCTTCGCCGGATATTTCCAGCAACGGCAAGAGCCTGGCGCTGCTCTACGGCGAGCAGGGCCGTTACCGTATCGGCGAGCTGAACCTGGAAGACGGCAATCTGAGCCTGCTCACCGACAACCGTCTCGACGAGTCGCCGTCCTTCGCGCCGAACGGACGCATGATCCTCTACGCTACCACTCGCGGCGACAAGGGCGTACTGTACATGGTATCGCTGGACGGGCGCGTTCAGCACAAGCTGTCGGATCAGGCCGGCAACATCCGCGAGCCTGCCTGGGGGCCTTACAAGCCCCTGCGAATTCAATAAACTGACCAAGGAGAACGAAAGATGAACAAGCGCATACTACTGATGGCCTTCGGCTTGCTGTTTCTGGCCGCTTGTCAGACCCAACCTGGTGGCGAGGGCGTCGAGCCGGGCACCGACACCGCCCAGCAGGCTCCGCAGGAAGGAACGGCCGAGCCGATTGCCGGCGGCGCCGAGACCAGCCAGCTCGGATCCGAATCCCTGAGCGCCCAGGAAATGCTGGATCAGCCGGATTCGCCGCTGGCCACCCGGGTGATCTATTTCGATTTCGACAGCGCCAAGGTGCGCGACGAATTCCTGCCGGTGCTCGAGGCCCATGGCGTGTTCCTGGCCGAGAACGGCAATGTGCGGGTGCGTCTCGAAGGCCATGCCGATGAACGCGGTTCGCGCGAATACAATATCGGCCTTGGCGATCGCCGTGCCCAGTCGGTACGCCGCATCCTGCTGTTCCAGGGTGCCTCCAGCGACCAGATCGAAACCATCAGCTACGGCGAGGAGCGCCCGGCGGTACTCGGCCACGACGAAGCGGCTTGGTCCAAGAATCGCCGCGTCGAGCTGGTCTACGAAGTGCAATGAATGACAATCCCCGGAGTTTCCCGATGATGAAGCCGATCCGATACGGCCTGCTGGGAGCGGCCCTGCTGACGAGTGGGTTGCCGGCATCCGCGATGGCCGCCAGCCATGCCGCGGCCAAGCCGATGACGCCGGAACAACGACTGGCCAAGGTCGAGAAGGAGATGTCCCGCCTCAAGCGGCTGATCGACAACCGGGCCCTGCTGGAACTGGTGCAACGGGTCGACGACCTGTCGCAGGAAGTCAGCGAATTGCGCGGTCAGCTGGAGCAGCAGAACTACGACATGGCCGGACTGAAGAAGCGCCAGCGCGAACTCTATCTCGATATCGACCGTCGCCTGCGCGATCTGGAAAACCGTTCTACCCGTTCGCCCGCGGCGGCACCCGCATTGCCGTCCTCAGAACCGGCCACGGAGACGCCGAAGTCTGTGGGAACGACTCCGCCGCCAGCGCCGACCAATGTGCAGGCAAGCGGTGGCAAGATGCAGGTGCAGACGCCCAGACCGGTAGTGCCTGCGGTTCCGGTGTCCCCCGGTCCGGCCAAGGACACTGTCAGCGACGAGCGAGCGGCCTACCAGAAGGCCTTCGATCTGCTCAAGGAAGGTCGCTACCAGCGGGCCAATGCGGCCTTCCGCGACTTCCTGAAAAAATATCCGAACAGCAGTTATGCCGGCAATGCCCAGTACTGGCTGGGCGAATCTCTGTATGTGACCCGCCAGTTCAAGCAGGCGGCGCAGGAATTCCAGCGGGTGTTGAAGAACTACCCGAACAGCAACAAGGCGCCCGATGCCATGCTCAAGCTCGGTTACACCTGGTACGAACTGCGCCAGTTCGATGCCGCGCGGGCCATGCTCAAGCAATTGGGCAAGCTGTACCCCAAGAGTACGGCAGCGCGTCTTGCGGCGAAACGGCTGGAGCGCATGCGCAAGGAAGGCGTTTGAGATTTGTGGCAACAACCCGGTTCGGCAGACAGGCCCGCATTGCGGGCCTTTTGCTGTTTGCCCTGAGTGGCTGCGAGCGCGGGACGCAAACCGCGGCGGATATGCCTGCGACCCTGTTCGATGCCGCCGAGCAGGGCGATCTGCCGGCCCTGGACCGGTTTCTGGTCGGCAGCCAGTGGGTCAACAGCCGTACCGCCTGCCAGTGGACGCCGCTGATGAAGGCGGCCCTGAACGGTCATGTCGAGGCGGTACGCCGGCTGCTCGACAAGGGCGCCCGGGTGGAACTGGTGGACAAGGGCGGTTACTCGGCGATGATGCTGGCGGCCTCCAACGGTCATGACGAGGTCGTGCGCCTGCTGCTGGACCGGGGCGCGGAGATCAATCGTGTGGAACTGACAGAAGGATTCAGTGCGCTGATCTGGGCCGCCCGGGAGGGGCGGGCATCGACGGTGAAACTGTTGCTGCGGCGGGGCGCGAACCCGGGGCTGCGCGATGCCGAGGGCAAGACCGCTGCCGAGCGTGCTCGGGAGCAGGGTCATGAAGCCATTGCGCGGATGCTGGATGAATATCAACAGGAGCCTGCCAAAGGGGAATGAATCGGTTATCATTCGCGTCAATAACCAGAATAAACATAGATTAACGCTGTAACCGAGGAGTACCCATGACCTTTGAATCCTTCGCCCAGGCACAGAGCTTCCTGCTCTGGTCCGCCTTCGGCCTTGCCTTCATCATTGGCCTGGTGGCCAACAAGACCAATTTCTGCACCATGGGGGCCGTCTCCGACATGGTCAACATGGGCGACTACTCGCGTTTTCGCGCCTGGCTTCTGGCCATCGCCGTTGCCCTGCTGGGCGTGGTGACGCTGGAATACTTCGGCAAGATGAGCGTCGATGGCACTTTTCCGCCCTACCGTGCGTCGCAGATCATCTGGGCTGAAAACCTGCTGGGAGGCATCCTGTTCGGTATCGGCATGACCCTGGCCAGTGGCTGTGGCAACAAGACCCTGGTGCGTATCGGCGGCGGCAACATCAAGTCACTGATGGTATTGGTGGTGATGGGGCTGTTCGCCTTCTACATGACCAACCCGCTGCCGGGAACCGACCAGACCCTGTTCAGCCTGCTGTTCTACGACTGGATCCGTCCGCTGGCGATGAATGGTGACCGCCCTTCCGATCTCGGCAACCTGATCAACCCGGAAGCGCCGGAGCTGACGCGCCTGATCATCGGTGGCGTGGCCGCGGTGATCCTGCTGTGGATCATCTTCAAGGATCATGACTTCCGCTCCAGCCGGGACAATATCCTTGGTGGCCTCGTCATCGGGCTGGTGATCCTCGCAGCCTGGTACATCACCGCCAATATCCAGGTCGATGTAGAGGGTGAACCCTACAACCTCACCAGCTACTACGACGAGTGGGACATGCTCTCCGACGACGAGGAAGGCAAGCCGGCCATGGGACGGCCCCTGTCCACCCAGTCCTTCACCTTCGTCAATCCGAGCGCGCAGTTCGTCGGCTTCAATCTCGGCGGTTACCAACTGTCGCTGCTCTCCTTCGGCGTGATGGCGGTGTTCGGCGTGATCCTCGGATCCCTGTTCTGGGCGCTGGTGTCGAAAAACTTCCGTATCGAGTGGTTCGCCAGCGTGAAGGATTTCTTCAGCCACCTCATCGGAGGAACCTTGATGGGCATAGGCGGAACCCTGGCGCTGGGCTGTACTTTCGGCCAGGGCATCACCGGCCTGTCCACGTTGGCGGTGGGTTCCTTCCTCGCCTTCATCGGTATCGTCTTCGGCAGTGCCCTGACCATGAAGATCCAGTACTACAAGATGCTCTACGAGGATGCCAGCTTCCTCGACGCCCTGATCACCTCGCTGGTCGAGCTGAAGCTGCTGCCCAAATCCATGCGTCGCCTCGAGCAGCTGTAGGGGCGGGAAAAAAGTCGCTCAAAGCGCCGATTCGCGCTTGAAATCGAAAGGGGAATCCGTATGATTCCCCTCTCTTTACGGGCCGTTAGCTCAGCTGGTAGAGCAGTTGACTTTTAATCAATTGGTCGGGCGTTCGAATCGCCCACGGCCCACCATACAACGAAAAAAGCCCACCTTGTGTGGGCTTTTCTCGTTTCTGCGTTTACCAGTAGTGGCCCCCCTGTTCATCCCTTGAAAGCCTTCCTTAGTGCAATCTGCTGACTAATGGGGTCGTTTCCACATTTCTGGCTGGGGCTGGGGTGTTCCATACGAAAGCCGGTAACATAGAAATCGAAGGCTCTGCCCAGTGGGAGGTAATCGCGCGTTTCTAGAACGATGTTCGTGTTGTTCCGAATATAGTTTGATACAGCGGTAGGACTTCCGCCATAGTTAACCCGAGTGATTTTCCAGCCATTGCGCAGCTTTCCGTTTTTCTTGGAGAACAGGGATGCCCTTATTCTTTGCTTGCCAGTGGTTCTTCCCTTGACACCAATTCTCCCGGGCAGGGCATAAATCCCGGAGCGCTGCTTGATGCTAACGCGTTTGTACAACTTCCTGAGGAGAAAAGCCTTGGAGCGATATCCCTCTTGTTCAGCCATGGTGTAGGCGGCTACCAGTCCCTGACCCTTGATGTTGCAAACTCCGGCATGAGCGGATGTCTGGAAACCCAGACTCAAACCCAGCAGACCGGCAAGGGTCAAAGGGTGAACAATATGCTTGTGGATGTCTTTCATGATTGTTTCCTCGAATGGCTCGGATTGGGAGGTTGAGCCGGGCAGTTTCAGCAATGATGCGCATTGCTTCAGCCCAGGAAACAGAATTCTGGCAGATGGTGAGGGAAGATCTATCCCATGAAATGGGGGGCAGGTTGCCCGGGAGCCGGCGAGTGCAGAGCCGGCTCTACTGGGCGAGGATCGGTATGGTTCCTACTTCTCCACCTGGGACACATCCCGTACCGCGCCGCGGGAGGCGCTGGTGGCCATGGCGGCGTAGGCGCGCAGTGCCTGGCTGACGACGCGGTCGCGGTTGACCGGTTTCCAGGCGTCACGGCCCCTGACTTCCATGGCTTCGCGGCGGGCTTGCAGTTCCTCGTCGCTGAGATCGGCTCGGATGCTGCGGCCGGGGATGTCAATCTCGATGCGGTCGCCTTCCTCGATCAGGCCGATGGCGCCGCCCTCGGCGGCTTCCGGCGAGACATGGCCGATGGAGAGTCCGGAGGTGCCGCCGGAGAAGCGGCCGTCGGTGATCAGGGCGCAGGCCTTGCCGAGGCCCTTGGACTTGAGGTAGCTGGTGGGGTAGAGCATCTCCTGCATGCCGGGTCCGCCCTTGGGGCCTTCGTAGCGGATGATGACGACATCGCCGGGCTGGATGCGGTCGCCGAGGATGGCATCGACGGCGGCATCCTGGCTTTCGAAGATGCGCGCCGGGCCGCTGAACACGAGGCTGGATTCGTCGACGCCGGCGGTCTTGACCACGCAGCCGTCGACGGCGATGTTGCCGAACAGCACGGCCAGACCTCCATCCTGGCTGTAGGCGTGTTCGATATCGCGGATGCAGCCGTTCTCGCGGTCGAGATCAAGGCTGCCCCAGCGCTTGTTCTGGCTGAAGGCCTGCTGGGTCGGCACATTGCCGGGTGCGGCCTTGAAGAACTCGATCACCGCCGGGTCGTCGGACTGGCGGATATCCCATTTCTTCAGGGCCTCGGCGAGACTGTCGGCATGGATCATCTTCACATCGCGGTGCAGCAGTCCGCCGCGATCCAGCTCTCCGAGCAGGGCCATGACGCCGCCGGCGCGATGCACGTCTTCCATGTGGTAGAGCTGGGTGCTGGGGGCGACCTTGCTCAGGTTAGGCACCTTGCGCGATAGGCGGTCGATGTCGTCGACCTTGAAATCCACTTCGCCCTCCTGGGCGGCAGCCAGCAGGTGCAGAATGGTGTTGGTGGAGCCGCCCATGGCGATGTCCAGGGACATGGCATTCTCGAAGGCGGGCTTGGTGGCGATGGAACGCGGCAGCACGCTGTCGTCGTCCTGTTCATAGTAGCGTTTCGCCAGTTCGACGATCATGCGGCCGGCGCGCAGGAACAGTTCCTTGCGGTCGGCATGGGTGGCGAGGAGGGAGCCGTTGCCGGGCAGGGACAGGCCCAGGGCCTCGGTCAGGCAGTTCATCGAGTTGGCGGTGAACATGCCGGAGCAGGAGCCGCAGGTCGGGCAGGCGGAGCGCTCCATCGTCATCACTTCCTCGTCGGATTCCTTCGGGTCGGCGGCTGAGACCATCGCATCGACCAGGTCGAGATGCACTTCCTTGCCGTGGACCATGGCCTTGCCCGATTCCATCGGCCCGCCGGATACGAAGATGACCGGGATGTTCAGCCGCAGTGCGGCATTCAGCATACCGGGGGTGATCTTGTCGCAATTGGAGATGCACACCAGGGCGTCGGCGCAATGGGCGTTGACCATGTACTCGACGGAATCGGCGATCAGCTCGCGCGAAGGCAGGGAGTAGAGCATGCCGCCGTGGCCCATGGCGATGCCGTCGTCGATGGCGATGGTATTGAATTCCTTGGCCACGCCGCCGGCCTTCTCGATCTCCCGTGCCACCAGCTGGCCCATGTCCTTGAGATGCACATGGCCGGGCACGAACTGGGTGAAGGAGTTGGCGATGGCTATGATCGGCTTGCCGAAATCCTCGTCGGTCATGCCGGTGGCGCGCCACAGGGCGCGAGCGCCGGCCATGTTGCGGCCGGCGGTGGAGGTGCGGGAACGGTATTCGGGCATGGCGGGCTCGATGGTTGAAAAGGGGGCCGTTACCTTAGCAAATCGCGCGTGCTTGCGCGACAGCTCAAGCCTTCTGGTGTCGGGATTCCTCCTTGAGCTTGTCGAGCAAGGCGAACAGCTCGTCGCTGGCCTGTTCCATGTCGTGGAAGTTTTGCAGAATGACGGTTTCGTTCTCCAGCCTTTGATCGCCCTCGCGGATGTAGGTCATGTTGATCTGCACCATCTGGTGTACCTTCGCGTGCGGGGCGTCGATCGCGGAATAGCTCGGAGTGTGCTGGAACTTTGCCTTGGCCGTGGTGTTGTACCATCTGCCCAGTCGGCAACTCCTGTGATCGGTGAATTCGGCGCTGGGGTCGACATCGATCAGCGCGTTGTAGGCGTTTGCCTTGAAGATGATATGGTCGATCTTGGCCAGTGCGACGAAGGCCTGATTTTCCATGTCGCTGACCAATGCGGTCATTCGGGTGGCGTCGCTGTTGAGGTCGTTCATGGTCTGGTGGAACAGCCCGACGGACGAGGAAACATCGTTGGCGAGGCTGGTCATCGTGGTCGATTTTTCCACGATGGTTCGGGTTTCGTCGGTCATCTCGGTGATCGACACGGCGATGTCCTCGGTCGCCTTGCGCGTATGCTCGGCCAGGTTTCTGACTTCGTCGGCGACTACCGCGAAACCTCGGCCATGCTCGCCGGCGCGGGCGGCTTCGATCGCGGCATTGAGCGCCAGCATGTTGGTCTGCTCGGCAATACTCTTGATCAGGTCGACCACGGAAGTAATTTCGTTGCTTTTCTCCTGCAATCCGTCGATGGTGATATTGGTGTCATTGATGTTGTCGATCAGCGTCCGCAGCTTGTCGAGTATGCTTTCCACCACTTCGATGCTTTCCTCGGAGCGGGTGCGGGTGGACTGGGTGCTTTCCAGCACATCGCCCAGATCATCGACCAGTGAAGCGACTTCATTCTGGATAAAGGAAATATTGCCGCCGATATCGTTGATCTTGCGCAGTTGCGCATTGAAGCGAATGGTTTCCTGCCTGTTGTAGGCTTCGCGCATGGCTTCGATGCCGGATTGCACGCTTTCGACGGCCTTTCTGAAATCGCCCTTGAATCCCTCTACCCTCAATACGCAGGTATCGAACTCTCCCTTTGCCGCAAAATGTACCGAGGTACTGATCTCCGTGGTCAGGTCCTGCATGATGGTGATCAGGGACTGAAAATGCCGGCTGATCTGGTCCATTTCATTCCTGCTGTCGGTGCTGTATTCCAGCACTGTTGTCAGGTCGCCCTCGCGGATGCGTTTCAGGGATTTCTTCAGATTGTCGATCTTGTAAAGAATGGATGAGCTTATGCTTTTACTGAGCAGGAAAGTGAACAGCAAAGCAGCCAGCGATAGCAGGGAAACCAGCAGCAGCAGGGTGAATGCCCGCGTTTGATGTTGCCGGGCCGACTGCAGCACGGCATCGGTGATGGCATCTTCCATTTCCTTGAGCTTGTTGATCTTGACGGTGATCGTCTTGAACCAGTGCGTCGGGTCGATGTTGAAGTCTTTGGACTGCTTCAGGGCGATGTTGCGCATGGCCTCCACCTGGCGGAAAGGCTCCGAGGCCTTCATCTGTTTGAATCGCTCTGTCAGACCAGCGTTGGCGGTATATTCAAACAGGTTGAACAGAACCTTCTGCTGGGCGAGCACGGAGATGAATTTCCTGAACAGAAACGGGGTGAACTCGTTGCGGGAAAAGGTCGCCGAAAGAACGGCACGCTCTATGCCCGCCCGCTCCTTGGCGCTGTTGAAAAGGACCAGGCTGTTCAGCAGATTGCGGATTTCCAGCACCCTGGGCAAGGTCGAAAGGCGAGCTACGGTATCGAGAATGGATGTGTTGATGCCGGTGTAAAAAGCCAGGGCCTTTTGGGTGTCGACCTCCTGGCGGTCGATCTTGCGGCGCATTTCAGCGATGGTGGAGAAATCGATATGCTCCGACAGGGTTCTCGAAATCTCGTCATGGGCTGTGGACAGGTAGGTCGCCAGTTCGGCCAACATCTTGTCGGTAAGCTTCCGCTGCTGTTGCAGGGTCGATGAAAACCGGGTGCCGCCGGAACTCAGAAAGCCGGCGCTGGCGCCACGCTCCTTCTGCAGCTCGTGCAGTACATTGCTCAGGCGGATGGCAGCCTCCGCGATACCAATCGATTGTTCCGACCCCTGGTAGATTTCGTATTCATCGATCGACAGCTTGCTGGCATAGATGAAGAGGAGCAGCATCGAGACCAGGCTAAGCAGGATCAGTTTCAGACGTATCGACAGGTTGTTCAGCATCGGCGTCCCCTGGTTTCATGTGGTTGATGTGATCGGCTGTAGTCATACAGACTATCGGCTGAGGATAGTACAACTGTAGGGAAATGATGCCGAATCGGCGGGTCGTGACCTGGATGTTGGTCTGCAGCCACGGGGTTTATGTGTAGAATGTAGGCTTGTTTCGTGTGCTCCAAGGCCAGCCAATATGAAAAAAACTCTGATTCTGCTTCTGCTATTGTTCGGTGTCAGCCTTTCCTCTCGTTCTGTCATGGCCTTCGAGCTGCAGGTCGAGCCGGTTGCCGAGGCTGTCCATGCTCTGGTCGGGGAGATCGGTCCGCGCAAGCCGGAAAACCACGCGCTCAACAATACCCTGGGCTTCGTGGTCACGCCCGAGGGCGTGGTGCTGGTGGGTTCGGGAACCACCGAACCTGCCGCCCGGATGATCGAGGACGCCGTCGCGAAGGTGACCGCGCAGCCAATCCGCTGGGTGGTCAACATCGGCGTGCAGGATCATCACTGGATGGGCAACCGGTATTTCACGCGCAAGGGCGCGCGGGTAATCGCCCTGCAACGAACCGTCGATGGCCAGAAGCAGGCGGTGGAAAATCACCTGCGACGCCTGCGGCAGGTGGTCGGTGACGAGGAAGCCGATTCCATGGTGCCCGAGTGGTCTGCCGAGCCCCTGCCGGGCGAACGGGCTGAATTCGAGCTCGGCGGAAAACGCTTCGAACTGCTCTGGCCCGGTGGTGGTCACTTCCCGGGAGATGCGCTGTTGTGGATGCCCGATCAGCGGGTGGTCTTTGCCGGGGATCATGTCTTTCATGACCGCATGCTCGGTATCCAGCCCGAATCGAAGCTGCTGGACTGGCAGCGATCCTTTCATCGTATCGAGGCCCTCGAACCCTTACACGTAGTGCCGGGGCACGGCCATGCCGGCGACCTGGCAAAGGCGCGTCGCGATACTGGGGACTACCTGGACTGGCTGGTGAGCCAGGTGGGCAAGGCGCTGGAAGACTGGAAGGAGCTGGAAGAGACGGTCGACGAGCTGGCCGATGCGCCGCAGTTCCGTCATTTGAAGTTCTACGATGCCTGGCACCGTAGAAACATCCACAGCGCCTACCTGCAACTGGAGGCGCAGCAATGAAATGCATCACCGACGCCTGGGATCTGCACGAGCGCGAACTGCGTGGCTTTCTCTACAACCGGGTCAA
>WGBK01000252.1 GCA_015494335.1 Gammaproteobacteria bacterium
CCGGAGACATCGGAAATCTCGTCCTTGGTGGACAGGCCGGGCATGAAGATCAGGTCGAAACAGGCCTTGTCGTCGAGGCGGGAGGCGGTTTCCGGGTCCATCAGGCCCTTCTCGATCACCTTCTGCCGCAGCACCTCCGGGTCCATGCCGGCACCGTCATCGACGATGGACAGGACGATATGATCCCCTTCCTGCTGGGCCGACAGCACCACCGTGCCCTGGCGCGGCTTGCCCGCCTTTTCGCGGACATCGGGCAGTTCGATGCCGTGATCCACCGAGTTGCGCACCAGGTGCACCAGCGGATCGGCCAGGGCCTCGACCAGGTTCTTGTCGAGGTCGGTTTCCTCGCCTTCCAGCTCCAGTTGCACCTCCTTGTTGAGGCTGCGCGCCAGGTCGCGCACCACGCGCGGGAAGCGGCCGAAGACCTTTTTCACCGGTTGCATGCGCGTTTTCATCACCGCGGTCTGAAGATCGGCGGTGACTACATCGAGACTGGAGATGGCCTTGTGCACGCGTTCGTCGTCGAAGGTCTGGCGCAGGGTATTGAGGCGGTTGCGGGTCAACACCAGTTCACCGACCAGGTTCATGATGTCATCGAGGCGGGCGGTATCGACACGCACTGTGGTCTCGCCCTTGGGGGCAGCCGGCTCCTTGCGCGCGGAAGCCTTGGGCGCGGCCTTTTTCGCCGGTTTCGGCTTGTCGGCCGGCTTGGCCGCGGCTTCGGATTTCGGTTTGGCCGGCGGGGTTTTGCCCTTGCTGGCAGGGGCCTTGTCGGCATCGTCGGCCCGGGCCTTGTCTGCCGCGGTCTGGGCGGCGGTGGGCGCCTTGCCCTTGCCGTGCATCTCGTCGAGCAGGGCTTCGAATTCCTCGTCGGTGATCTCGTCACCGCCGCCGGATGCTGCCGCGGGCTTGTCCTTGTTGCCGGCATCGGCCCCCGCCTCCACGGGCTTGGGCTTGCCGCTGGGTCCGTGCAGGGCATCGAGCAGGGCCTCGAACTCGTCATCGCTGATCTCGTCGCTGCCGGACACGAATTCTTCCACCGCGGCGGCGGGATCGGCCGTAGCGGCCGCCTCGGCAGCGGCTGCATCGACGGCATCGGCAACTTCTTCGTCGCTGGCCGGTTCCGCTTCAGCAGGCGTTTCAACGGCAGCGGCAGGCACGGCATCGGGATTCTGCATGTCGATCAGCTGCTGGATCAGCGCCGGATCAGCCGGGGACGGGTCCTCGCCGCTGCGGATCTGCTCGAACATGGCATTGAGTTCGTCGAGCACGCGCAGGAAGGCGTCCATCATGTCGGCATTCAGCTGCAGCTCGTTGTTGCGCAGCAGGTTGAACACGTCTTCGGACTTGTGGCAGACCTCGACCAGGTTGGTCAACGAAAGGAAGCTGCCGCCGCCCTTGATGGTGTGGAACCCACGGAAAATGGAATTGAGCAAATCGGAGTCGTCGGGGGCCTGTTCGAGGTCCACCAGCTGCTCGTTTAGGGTCTCGAGGATTTCCCCGGCTTCAACCAGGAAATCCTGGAGGATTTCGTCGTCCAGATCTATGGCCATGGGTTTACCCGTGTTGCATGTCAGAAACCGAGACTGGCGAGCAGATCGTCCACGTCACCCTGATCGGTGGCGACCTCGGCCTTGTCCGCGGTGGGCAGCTGGGGACCATGCGCCATGCTGCCGTCCGTCTTTTGCTTCACCTTCGGTGCCAGGTTGGCGCCGGAGATGGCGACCAGGCGTACCAGCTTTTCCTCGATTTCCTGCACCATGGTGATGACCTGCTTGATCATCTGGCCGGTGAGATCCTGGTAGTCCTGCGCCATCATGATATCGGTCATCTGCGATTTAACTTTATTGCTTTCTTCGCTGATGCGTCCGAAGAAGCGGTCGAGATCCTCGCTGAGAGCGAGGAAATCGCTTTTCGACATCTCGCGATTGCGGAATTGGGACCAGCGCTGCTGGATGCTGTTGGCTTCCTGGGCAAAGTTGTCGATGATGTCCATCGCCGATTCGGCGGCAGTCATCGTCTTGTGCGCCGCGTCCTCGGTCTTGGTAATGATGAAGTTGAGGCGCTCCTTGGCATCGGGGATTTCTTCCTCGGCCAGTTCGACGACGCGATCGTCGTCGGTGAAATCGTTGATGGACTCGTGGATCTCGCGGGTCAGCTTGCCCAGCTCGAGAAACAGCGCCGATTCGCGCAGCGTGGTCAGCTCTCCGATGAGGCGGTTGGCCTCCTCGTCGTTGCCGGCCTTCAGCGCCTCACCCAGTTCGTTGAGGCGCTCGACATACTCCTCGGTCAGGTAACTGGCCTTTTGCTCGCCCGTCATCCTTCCAGCCTCTCGAAGATCTTCTCGATTTTCTCCTTCAGGGTCGCGGCCGTGAAGGGCTTGACGATATAGCCGTTGACCCCGGCCTGGGCGGCGGTGATGATCTGCTCGCGCTTGGCTTCCGCGGTCACCATCAGCACCGGCATGTCCTTGAGGTTCTCGTCGGCGCGCACGGTCTTGAGCAGGGTCAGGCCGTCCATGCCGGGCATGTTCCAGTCGGTGACGAGGAAGTCGAAATTGCCGTTCTTGAGCAGCGGCAGAGCCGTCTGACCGTCGTCGGCCTCGGTGGTGTTGTTGAAGCCCAGATCGCGCAGCAGGTTCTTGATGATCCGCCGCATGGTCGAGAAATCATCGACGATCAGGATTTTCATGTCTTTGTTCATGCAACCTCCGCCTATTGCATCTTTGATTGCCGCTCCGGAAGCGACGGGCCAGTCCGGTTAACGGCAGGTTGGAGTAGAAATTGAATGTATTGCCGGAGTATAGACGGTGCTCGCGAAGCGGCGAGGAAAATTCAGGCTTGTTGTTGCCACTGCGACATCTTCGAGCGGATACGCATCATGGCCTGGCCGTGGATCTGGCAGATACGCGATTCGCTGACCTCGAGCACCTGGCCGATCTCGCGGAAGTTGAGTTCCTCCTCGTAGTAGAGGGACATCACCAGTTGCTCCTTTTGCGGAAGGCCGGCTATGGCCTCGGCCAGCTGGCGGCGGTACTGGTCGTCGGACAGGGCCTCGAAGGGATCCTCGGATTCGGCCTGCGGCAGGTGGGCGTCACCGCTCTCGGCCAGTTCGTCCATGCTGTAGAGGCGGGAAGCGCTGGCATCGGCGAGGATCTGATGATATTCGCCGAGGTCGATGCCCATTTCCGCGGCGATATCGCTGTCGTCGGGATCGCGGCCCAGGCGCGTTTCCAGACGGCGGATGGCCTCGGCCACCTCGCGGGTCTTGCGGTGTACCGAGCGCGGCGTCCAGTCGAGCTTGCGGATTTCGTCGAGCATGGCACCGCGGATGCGGATGCCGGCATAGGTCTCGAAGCTGGCGCCCTGGTTGGCGTCGAAGTTGCTGTGCGCCTCCAGCAGGCCGACCATGCCAGCCTGGATCAGGTCGTCCACCTGCACATTGGGTGGCATGCGGTTGATCAGGTGGAAGGCGATGCGCTTGACCAGGGCGGCATGCCGGGCGACCACCGGGGCGTCCCCGTAGTTCTGCACCTCGGCATACATCGCGTGGCCATTCATGACATCAGCTCTCCGCTCTGGCCGCTGTAGTCGATCAGCCGTTCGATGAAGAACTCCAGGTGTCCCTCGATGGTCTTCGGCACCGGCCAGTCCATCGCCTTCTGCGCAATCTTGCGCAAGGCCATCGAGGAGGGGCTGCGGGGATAGGTATCGATCACGCACTTCTGTTTCTGCACCGCTTTCTTCAGGTAATCGTCGTACGGGACCGACCCGATGAAGTCCAGGGTTGCATCGAGATACTGGTCGGCCACACGCGCCAGCTTCATATATAGTTCACGACCCTGCTGAATGCTATGGGCCTGATTGGCCAATACGTGAAAACGCTGCACGCCGAAGTCGCGGTTCATGACCTTGATCATGGCGTAGGCGTCGGTGATCGAGGCCGGCTCATCGCAGACCACGACGATGACTTCCCGAGCCGCCCGCACATAGCTGACCACCGAATCGGACAGCCCGGCCGCGGTATCCACCAGCAGCGTGTCCACGGGGATGGTCAGTTCCGAGAAGGCGCGGATGATGCCGGCGTTCTCCGCCGGGGTCAGGTCGGCCATGCCGCGCGCGCCCGACGAGGCCGGGATGATCTTGATGCCGGCCGGGCCGTCGACGATGATGTCTTCCAGCGAACACTCGCCGTTGATCACATGGGACAGGTTGTACTGCGGGTTGAGTCCCAGCAGCACATCGATGTTGGCCAGCCCGAGATCGGCGTCCATGACAATGACTCGCTGCCCCTCGGCGGCCATCGCCACCGCCATGTTGACCGTGATGTTGCTCTTGCCGACGCCGCCCTTGCCGCTGGTGACGGCAATCACCTTGACCGGTTGCGGCTGGTTCATCTGGCGTATGCCTTGTGCCTGGTCCATAGGGTTCGATCTCTGTATCTTCAATGCGGTTGCTTCGAAATGATGTTGTGGTAGCGAAAGGCCAGGGTGTCCTTGTCCACCTGTTCGCTGTATTTCTGCATCAGCGACACCGCCTTGCTCACCAGCCGGTGATTGCGGGCCCGTTGCAGATCCTCCGGCACGCGCTGTCCCGTGCCGCAATAGCTCAATGGCAACTTATAGCGTATTGCGGCGGTAATGATACCCCCGAGGCTCGCGGATTCGTCGATTTTGGTCACGATGGCCCCGGCCAGGCGCACCTTGCCGAAGTTGCGGATGGTTTCGTTGAGGGCCGCAAGCTGGGTATTGGCCGACAGCACCAGGTAGGGATCCACCTCCGGCGCCCCGGCATGCAATTCGTGGAACTGCTCCGACAGGCGCAGGTCGCGCTGGCTCATGCCGGCGGTGTCGATCAGCACCAGGCGCTTGTCGGCCAGCATCTGCAGGCGGTCGGCCAGCTCCTCGCGGTTGGCCGCAGTGAGCAGGGGAATCTCGATCATGCGCGCGAACTGCTGCAACTGCTCCTGGGCGCCGATGCGGAAATGGTCGGTGCTGATCAGCGCCACCGTGTGCTTGCCGTGGGCATGGGCAAAACGCGCCGCCAGCTTGGCGATGGTGGTGGTCTTGCCAACGCCGGTGGAGCCGACCAGCGCAATGCGGCCGCCACGCGCCAGGATGTCGTTGTTGTCGATGGGAATGGCGCGAGCCAGCAGGCCCAGGGCCTGTTGCCACACCTTGTGCGGATCGCTGGACAGGGCACCGAGCTGCTCGAAGATCAGTTCGCAGACATCGCTGCCAAGGCCCAGCTCGGTCATCAGGTTGAGCAGCACCGAGCGCACCGGGTGGCGTTCGTTGTAGCGATCCCATTCGAGGATATTGAGCTGACTCTGCATCAGGTCGCGCAGGTTCTTCAGCTCGTCCTTGACCTCGTGAATCAGCGGTTCCGAGGACTCTTTTTCGCGCAGCGGCTCGGCCGCATCCCGCGGATCGAATGGCCGGTTGCGCAGGCGTTCCATCAGTTCGTCGGCCTGATTGGGACGGGATTCCGCGCGGCTGCTTTCGCGTTCACGCAACAGGGCTTCCTCTTCCACCGGCAGCCCCCGGGCCGGACGCCGGGCCGGGCGCGGCGCGGCTGCCGCTTTCTCGGGTGTGGGAGAGGGAGCGGCGGTACGGATTCGGGTTTCCGTCGCGGGAGCCGGCGTCGCGGTAGCCCTCGGCGGCACCTGCGGGTTTTCCGCAACGGGTCGGGACGCCGCAACGCCCAACACCGGTTCGCGGCGGCCCTCGGCCTGGGGGTCCAGCACGAAGTCCGGCGCCGCGCCGAGATCGTCCACCGCCGGATTGGCGGCGCCCACGGCCTTGCGCAGCGGCTCGGAAGACGGCGCCTGGGGCGTGGCAGCCGGGTTGCCCATCGCCGCCGCCGGGTTGCCCTGGTAGGCATCGCTGTGCTGATGATCGAAATCCACCGCGGAGAGGATCTCCACGCCGCCCGGCACCTTCTTGTTGCCGAGGATCACGGCATCCGGCCCCTGCTCCTGTTTCACCAGCGCCAGGGCTTCTCTCATTGTCGGTGCAAAGGTTCTCTTGATTCTCATGGATGCGTTCCTGTTGTGCTGAAGGCCGCAGGCAGGATTCTGACACCCTGCACTGCCCGCAACGCAATAAAGCAATTACCGTTCCAGTCTGGGAAACGACTGCCGGGGCGGTCATTAGTGAAGGAAAGCGGAGATTCAGTCGAGGCAGCCATCCGCCATGCGACGGAAACTTGACTGGAACGCCTACATCGTCGGTTGCGGTGTCTGCGGCTGCTCGCCCTGGGGCAAGGGCGCGCCGATGCTGGCGACGACCTTGATTTGCTTGTCCTCGGGGATTTCATCATAGCTGAGCACATGCAGGCCAGGGATGCCGTGGCGCAGCATGCGCGCGAGGAAGGCGCGCAGGTTCTGCGAC
>WGBK01000253.1 GCA_015494335.1 Gammaproteobacteria bacterium
CCTGCGGACTGGTCAATTTGTATATGGCGCGGCGACATTTGTTGCGAGCAACATAGGGTCAGTGTGTCCGAGATCCGCCAAAGGACCCGAATATCGGGGAAATCGGCACAATAGCGGGCCACACACCGCCAGATAGCGCGGATTGGTGCCCCAATTCTTTCGGCTCAAGAACAAATGCATCGCAATGTCGCTATCAGAGTGAATAGATCAGACGTTCCCTAAAAAAGGCCAGTGCCTTCTTTGCGAAAGAAATGAAGTGAGATTCGGCTTCATCCGGGCACACCGGGCAGCCTACCCGATCCGGGTACTGTGCCGAGTGATGCAAGATCCATCAACGCTTTGAGATTCGGACGCAATAAAAGGGCCGGGTCAATGCCCGGCCTTTTGCGTGCTTTGTGTTATCTGTTTACTGCTTGATGAAATTACCATTTCCATCATTCAGATAAGCGACTCCGTCCCCTTTGTCATCGGAGGCCAGATCCAGATAGCCATCACCATTGGCATCCTGCACCCGTAGCCATGGAAACCAGTTATCGGCATCTCCGCCCGGGTTATCGATGCGTGTAGCCGTTTCATCGGTAAAGTTGCGACTACCGTTATTGATCAGCACTTGCAAGGTTCGGCCCATGTTGAAGCCTTTACCCGGGCCATCGTCTCCATCGCGGGTGCGGTTGACGATCAAATCACGATCTCCGTCGTTATCAATATCTTCGGCATCAAAATCCATGGCTGAGCCAAAATATTGAACAGCCGGTATGACCATTCGATTGGAAGCGCTGAATGAGCCGCTGCTGCTGCCCCAGTAAATACTGGTTTTATCACCATCACGCTCAAAACCGCCCACCAGCAAATCGACGAATCCATCTTCATCGACATCAATCAATTCGGCGCTGAACACCTTGCTGATGCTGCCATCAAATCGATCGGTTTTCTTGGTCAAGTTGCCATTGCCATCGTTGATGTAAAAGAAGGGATCCATGCCGCCGATGAATACATCCATGTCTCCGTCGTTATCGATGTCTGCGGCGGCACCGCCATGGAAGAAGCCTTTTTCCGGCAGTTTGCTCCAGCTGAAAAGACCAGATGATTGTTGCATGACCAGCTTGGGATTCTCTCCGGGAAACGGGTTGGCATCATAGCCATGATCGAGAATCAGGATATCGTCCAGACTATCGCCATTGAAATCAGCCACGATACTTTTGCGTGAATGTGTAGCCGGCGGCGCGCTGGCATCAACGAACGAATCCGCTGATGCAGTAAATGACGTGCCATTGCCATTGTTCAGATACATCATGCTGCCGGGGGTCAGCTCGGTTTGTGACAGATATTTTCCAGATGCCATGAAGATGTCGGTATCGCCATCCTGATCGGCATCGAGGTAGGCGATGGCATCACGCAGATTGGCGGCACCAGGCAGGGTGAGACTGGAATAATCTACCCATACACCCGGCCGCGCCGCATGACTATAAGAGGTGCCCAGATTGGCGTCGGTTGCGGCGCTGATACCAAGATTCACGACGCTTGATCCGCCGCCACTCCCACCACTACTCCCACCGCAAGCCATTAAACTCATCGATAACATGGATACAACTGCAGGTTTTATCATTGTTTTTACCTTTGTAATTAAGCGAATTTATAGTGTAGACGGTATTTGAGGGTTTTCAGGTGTGAAGTAAAAAATGAGGCGTATCAAAGAGATGATTTCCAGTATTCTGGCCGAATTCCATATCGAAAGTTGTAACTATTCGCTCAGCGACTGAGAAACCCTTTTCCTAAAGAGCTGGAAACAGGCCGGTCGCGACCTGCTCAAGGCCTGGGATAACGCCGAAGCCCGCGAAATCGCCCAGGGCAAGGAGAAATCCCGCTGATGCGCTACATCCTGCCGTTGTTGATCACCCTGTTCCTGCTGCTTCCTGGTGCCCAGGCACAACCGAACAGCGAGCTGTTTCAGGGATTGCTGAAGGAAGTAGATCTGGAGTTCCGTGAACCCGGCCGTGACTTCGAGCGACTGCCGGTCGAACCGGATTTCGTCATGCCCTACGAGGCGCGTTACCGCAGCCGCGACGGCGAGCTGGAAATCCGCTATGCCATCCGGCCACTGGGGCGCATCGAGATCGACTACGAAGATCCTCACAATGCAGCCCCCGCCCCGAACGACCTGTTCAACATGCTGTTCCGCGCCCTCAGTGAAACCCTGGCACGGAACCACGATGTGCTGAGCCGGGAATACGAGGCAGACAAGGCGCGGCAGGAGTATCGCGCCGGATGGGCGGCCGTGGGCGTGTTCGACCTTGCCGAGGGCATCAGCGAGGATTACGATCAGGGCATGCTGATCGCCATACACCAGAACGACAAGGCCGATGCCTATCTGCTGTTCCTGACTCGGGATCTCGGCGCGCAGAAGCCACGCATCCGCAAGCTGCGCGACAGCCTGCGCTTCCGCCATTTCGAAAACCCGATCAACGAACCCGACTTGCAGGAGGGTGTCGCTCAATGAAACCTCGGTCTACCGGATCGCTGTTGGCCGTGCTGACCAGCCTGATGATGAGTCTTTCGCCCGCCTCGGCCGATCAGCGCAGCATACCTAAGGAATCGATCCAGGTCGAAGATGGCGACACCCTGTCGGTCACCTTCGATGGAAAGCCCTTGCGCATCCAGTTGATCGGCATCGACACGCCGGAGGATCGGGACAATCCCAAGCTGCGGGTCGATCTCAAGCGCACCGGCCTGACAGCCGAAGTCCTGCGCCCAATGGGGGAAAGCGCCACTCGCCTGCTGCGCTTTCTGATCGATACCCAGGGGCCTGTTTTCCTGCTCGACTACCGACCGGATCAACCTGATCGCTACGGACGCATACCCGGAGACCTGCGGGGTCTGAACCAGACGGATTCCGTCGCAGAACAGATGCTGTCGGACGGCTATGCCGTCGTCATCGGCCGCGGCTTGCCACCGCAGAGAGCCGAGGCTTTGAAAACAAGAGAAAACCAAGCCCGCAAGACCGGGCGCGGTATCTGGAGGCTTTACCCTGAAGTCAGCCGGGCCTGGGCGGGACGATAGGAAACTTTTGTAGCGTTACGGAAAGAGACGCCTTTTCAGATCGCTATTCAACTTGTGCAAGCTGTGGCATCGGGCACAGGCCAGCACCGCAGCCTCGCCCAAGCTCATGCGCAGTTTCTTCAGGTCTTCACGCGCGATGGCACGCTGCAGGTCGGTGAAGGCCTTGCGCGTCTTGCCGCCGAAGATGCGCTCATAGGGGTCGCGTTCCTTGTGACACTGGATGCAACTGTGGCTGAGTAGACCCAGCTCGTCCTCGAGCCGGTAGCCTGCCTCTCCAGCCGCTTTCCAACGGTCATCCTCGGCCGCAATGCGAATGCGATTGACGGTGCGGCTGAGTCGTTTCATGAAATCCGGATAGCGGCTGTCCGGCATGCCTTCAATCAGCTCGATCTCGCTGAAATCCGGCGTGCGGAACTTCAACGCCGCCAATGCCTGGTAATCCTGATGGCAGGACACGCATTGCTTTCCGACGGCCTTGGCATCTTTTCGGATACGCGCAAACTCATCCGTTGACACGGCCTTCAGCAAGGCCTCCAGTCGTTTCATATCCAGCCGGTCCTCCCACTCCGGCACCATCTCGCCGAGCTTGCGGTATTTCTCGTCGAGGATTCTGGCCCATTTGCGTACATGCTCGCCATCTTCCGCCGCCGCGTACTCGTCGATGGCCTGCAGGGCCCTGCGCAGGGAAAACATGGTATGCAGCCAGACCTGGCGCTGATTGACCGGCTTGTACCACTGCGCCAGGGATTCGGGAAGGTCAATCCGGCTTTCCGGATCTTCCCCGGCGGACCAGACTGTTTGCAGAAAAACAAGAGAAAAGACAAAGGCGATAAATCTGTCCGTTCTTCGAAGGAAAGACTTACGAGAGGATTTTCCCGCTTTTTTTTCGATTTCCGTATTACGCTGCACAAACACCCCCGGCTTGCAACCTTGTCTATGGACGTTTTGCATTCGTTTCATTTTTCTGTTGACCAGAATCAGTTTATACGACACGGCTATTGGAAGGAAGAAGAACCAGAAAAGCCGAGCAACAAAAAAGGGGCGCCCGAAGCGCCCCTTTTATGGCTTGCAGCCGTGTCATCCTAAGACCTAGTGACCTCCCGTCTCGTGACGGCGATGCACCGCGAAGATACCGGTCGGGGTCTTGATACCCTTCAGGGTCTTGACCAGCTTCAGGCTTTCATCGTCATAGATACGGACCACATTCTCCTTCCAGTCCGATACATAGATGTACTTGCCTTCGGTATCCGGCTCGGGATGAACCGTCAGGGTTCCGTCATTGATATGCTTGACGGTCTTGAACGGCGGCTTTCTTTCGAACACGGTGATTTCACTCGGGTTCGGCGGGAAGATCGAATCCGCCCAGACATATTTCATATTGTCGGCAGCGCGGATGAAGAGACCCGGTGCGTCCGTGCCCACCGTACCAACGATCTTGTTGTTGTCGGTACGCCAGATGGTGACCTTGCCTTCACCGATATGAGGTGTAGCGGCATATTCGACACCGTCTTCCTTCCAGACTGCACCTTCACCCGGATGCGGCTTCTTGCCGGTCTTGATCTGCTTGATGATTTTCATCTTGGCAACATCGATCGCGGCCACCCAGTCTGAGCTTTGCGATGCCAGGTAGAAGGTCTTGTTGTCCTCATTGAGGAAACCGTCATGCAGGATCTTGCCGACCTTGTCGACCTTGGCGATCGGAAAATCAGGCTTGCTCCAGTCGATGCGCCAGACCTGACCACCCTCTTTCAATGCCATCAGGAAATAGGGACCGACCTTGTTCGGATCGACATCGTTGACGGAGCAGATCCGGGAATCGACATAGTCACCATCGGGATCTTTCACATGATGGGTGTCTATGACCTTCAGCGGCTCGAGTGTATGCGCATCAACGATAACGGCCTGAGTCGGAATATACATGCCAGTCAGCAGGTATTTGCCGTTATCGGAAATCGCGATTCCGCGAGCATCCAGGCCCAGACGAACCTTTTTCTCGGCCTGCAGGGTTTTCAGGTTGTACTTGTACAGCCAGCCATCGCGACCCAGATTATAACCATAGCGACCGTCGGGGCTGAAGGTGTAGCCATGTGCCCGTGCACCGGCAGGCAAATGCGCCACGACACTTTGCGTCTTGGTGTTGATGACGGCAACACTGAAGTTTTCACGCTCGGTCACGAACAGCAGGTCGTCGACATTGTCAGGCGGTGTTACCTGGCCATTTTCCGACGGCTTGACATCCTGCAAGGTTGCCATCATCTGTTCCTTGGTCCACTTGAAGTCCTTCGGAGGTGGCGTGTTATAGATATGCTGGGTGATCGCCTTGATTTCTTCATCGGTCAATCTAACACCGATTGGATTGGCATCCGTTGACCATGCCGGCATGGCCGTGCCCGGACGACCGGAGCGAACGGTTTCATAAATGGCTTCTTCCGGGAAGGGGTAAACAAAACGCCCCGCCTTCTTGGCCGCCTTGCCCTTCAGACCATTTCGCAAGCGATCCATCGTGATATTGGGTCCCGTCGCGCCGGTCAACTTGGGGTTGTGACAACCACCACATTCGGAACTGACGAATTCGACGATCGAACGCCCCCTGACTGTTTTTGCCGGTTTGACATCCTTGTAAGACGGATGAGTGGCGAATGCCGCCGTAGAACCCAGGGACATGGCTACCGCAATTCCGATACTGCTCATCGTTCTCGCGACAGCGCTACGGTTTTTCTTCCTGGTTGCATCAGATTTAAGCATAGTATTCGCTCCCATGGTCAGGGTTAATAATGAAAAGTCACCAGCCATTCCCCACTCCGAATCAAACCAGTAACCTCAAGGCTATGAAGGTTAATCTACTGGCAGCACAAGGCAGGCACCTTGACAAATATCAATCCCGAAAACTATTCTCTTGACCCAGATCAAGAAAATGGCCACGCAGAAAATAGTCGGGAACTTTATTTATGTGCGCCATAAATATTACTGATTGAGTTTCTTGCTCAGACTGAAGGCTCCACGGATATCACCCACCTTGAAGCCCGTTGCCTGATCAAACGGATACAGGCTGTCCAGTTCCCTGGAAACCTTTGAATCGATCTTTTCTCCATGGCATTGGAGGCAGATCTTTTGCGTAGGTATCGCCTTCATATAGCGAAACCAGGTTTGTCCATTCTTGGTGACTTTTTCGCTGTACTCCATCGTCTTGACCGGCTCGCCCGCCTGTTTGCGGGCTTCGAACTGTTTCAATACTGAGAATTCCCATTTGTCCGGCGCATCCTCGAGATTGCGGACCTTGAGACTGGTGCGTCGCACCGTCCAGCCGGATTGTTTTGATGCATCCCTGGCGATATCCGGCGCTTTCAAATGACAAGCCTCAACTGCCTTGGCAAGGCCTTCCTGTTTTATGGCAGTTTTCAATTCGTGCTTCAGATTACCGGCATATTGCTTGATCAAGCTGCGGGCCTGCTGGATATTGGATGTATCAGGCTCATAAGCATTCACCACGCCCGCCGTGATGAGCAGCAGGCTGCCGGTGACTAGAATGGTCATGGGGTTTTTCATGGTTGTAACTCCTTAAAAAATGAAACCGTTCGAACAATAGCGCCATGTTCAGCCATTGAGTGTTTACCTTTTTTCCTGCCCGCGTTCATAGGGGGATACGGCAACGCGCCGGGGCATGTCCTGCACGCCGATCTCCTCGTCACTCAGATAACAACCCGGATCCTCGGCCCAGGGGTTACCGGTGAGCTGCCAGGCGCGGGTACGGGAATTGCCACCACAAATGTTCAGCCAGCGACACTGGGCGCAACGGCCTTCCAGCGGACGCGGCTTGTGCTTGAGCCCGGCCATCAACGGGTCCGAGGTATCCATCCAGATCTCGGAGAAGGGCCGCTCCCTGACACTGCCGAGATTGTAGTCCCACCACATGGTGTCCGGATGGACATTGCCCAGGTTGTCGATATTGGCGATGTGGATGCCCGAGGCATTGCCGCCCCAGCGCCGCAGTTTCTGCTCCAGTGCTTCGGCGTGTTGCGGCAGGTGCTCACACGCCCACAGCAGCAGGTACACGCCGTCGGCATCGTTGTTGCCGGTCACGAACTCGCGCCGGCGGCCGGCCTGCACATCCTTCCAGCAGGTTTCGAACAGCAGATCCATGGCTTCGCGGGTCATGCGGAAGTGCAGATCGCGGTCGCGGTTCTTGTTGCCACGGCCGGCGTAATTGAGATGCGACAGGTAGAACTTGTCGATGTCCTCGTCCTCCATCAGCCGCAGCAGCTCGGGCAGATCCTGGCGGTTGTCCTGGGTCAGCGTGAAACGCAGGCCGATCTTGAGCCCGGCCTCGCGGCACAGGCGGATTCCGCGCAGGGCCTCATCGTAGGCGCCGATGCGGCGGCGGAAACGATCGTGCACGACCCGCGAACCATCGATGCTGACGCCGACATAGTCGTAATCGACGGCGCGGATGGCCTCGATATTGTCCTCGTCGATGAGGGTACCGTTGGAGGACAGGCCGACATAGAAACCCATGGCCTTGGCGCGCCGGGAAATGTCGAAGATATCCGGCCGCATCAGCGGCTCGCCGCCGGACAGGATCAGTACCCGCACACCGAAATCCCACAGGTCGTCCATCACCGCATAGACTTCATCGGTGCTCAGTTCGCCGGGGAAATCCTTGTCGGCGGAGGTCGCGTAGCAGTGCTTGCAGGTCAGGTTGCAGCGGCGGATCAGGTTCCAGATCACCACCGGCCCGGTCATCGACTGGATCGGCGCGGCGCGTTTCTCCCGCGCGGCCGGACGATCGCTGACGAGGCTGTGCAGGTATCGGCTCAGTCGAAACATGGGATCTCCTCAGGCCGCGAGTCGCAGGCCGGTTTTCTTCAGGATGGCACTGCTGAACAGCACCTCGTGGGGATAACTCCGCGGCAACCGGGATTCGAGCCGGGCCAGTTTTCGCAGCACGGCATCCCGGTCCTCTCCGTGGAGCATCGCGAACAGGTTGTAGGACCATTGAGGTCGGTGCCGCGGCCGCTGATAGCAATGTGACACGAAATCCTGCATGCCCAGCAGACGGCCAATCGTTTCAATCTCCTCATCGGGAATGTCCCACACGGTCATGCCGTTGCCGCGCAGACCCAGCTTGTAATGGTTGGGCGCGGCACCGATGCGGCGGATGACTCCGGCATCGATCAGTTCCCCGAAGTGCTGCAGCACCTCGGCCTCATCGAGATTACAGGCCTGAGCCAGTTGCGCGAAGGGTTCCGCATGCAAGGGAAGACCGGCCTGGCTGGCGGCGATCAGACTACGATCGACGGCATCGGGCAATTCGCGCCGATGGACTGCGCCCCCCTTTCCGGTCACGGCGGCATCCAGCGGTACCGTGTCCACATGACCGTCTTCGTCGACATGCAGTTGCAGGCCGATGAAGAATTCCCGCTGCTTCGGGCAATCGTAGACCTTCAGCCCGGTCTCGACCTCGATGGCTTGCAGTACACGAGGAACCTGCTGTGGCGTTTCGGTGGCGACCACAAACCACATGTTCAGCTCATGCTCGCGCCGGTAGTTGTGCGCCACCTCGGGGTGGTCATTGACCCTGCGGGTCACCTTGTCGAAACGGGATTCGGGCACCGACAGGGCGGCCAGCGTCAGGCCGCCGCCCATGGCCGCGGCGTCGTAGAAGGGCCCGAAACGGGTGATCCAGCCCTGGTCGAGCAGGTTCCGGACAAGACCCAGCAGTTGCGATTCCTTGCAGCCGAGATCCTCGGCCATCCGCGCATAGGGCCGCGAACAGAGCGGCACCCCGCCCTGCCAGCGGTTGATGAAACGGCGGGAGAGCTCATCGAGCACGGTCGCAGCCTCCTTTCGGTTCCTCGACGGATGGACTCAGGTAGCGGGCGCCGCGTTGCTTGAAGCAGCGGCCGCTGAACAGGATCCGGTAATCGATATTCTCGATGCCGCAGGAGTTTGCGAGAAATCGGGTTTTCTCGATCACCGCCTCGCGATCGCGGCCATGCACCATGGTGAACAGGTTGTAGGGCCAGTCGGGTCGCTGCCGGGGTCGGCGGTAGCAGAGGGTCACGAAGGGGAAGCGACCCATGCAGCGTCCCAGTTCGGACACCCGCTCGTCGGGGATGTCCCAGACCACCATGCCGTTGGCGCGGTAACCGAGCTTGCGGTGCCGAACCACCACGCCGAAGCGCTTGATGTCGCCCTGCCGTTGCAGCCCGGCTATGGCATCGAGCACTTCCTGCTCGCTGCAGCCGATGCGTCGCCCGATCTCGGCATAGGGCCGTTCGCACAGCGGCAGCCCCTGTTCGATCTCGGCGATGAGGGCGGTGATCAGATCCGCCTGGCTGGCCTGCATGTCCATGTCATTCATCCCACTGGATCTCGAAACCGAGATCGATGAAGTAATCCTCGAGCATCGGCAGACTCATCACCGGATAGCCGCAATCCTGCTCGATGGCCTGCAGGGCCTCTTGCAACTGC
>WGBK01000254.1 GCA_015494335.1 Gammaproteobacteria bacterium
TCAGCGAGGCGGGAGAACATCTGGGCGTTTCCAAGTCGGTGGTGAGCCGTCGTGTCAGCGAGCTGGAACGACGGCTGGGCGTCAAGCTGCTTAACCGCACCACCCGGCGACTGTCCCTGACCTCGGCCGGGGAAGAGTTGCATGCCCAGGCCGCGGAGTTGATGCTGGCCCTGCGGGAGATGGAAGAGAAGGCTGTCGAGCAGCAGACCTCGCTCAACGGCCACATCAAGCTGGCGGCCCCGCTGTCCTTCGGCCACCGGCACCTGGCCCCGGTGCTGACCGGGTTTCTGCGCGAAAACCCGGATATCGAGCTGTCCGTGGATCTCGACGACCGGCGCATCGACATGGTTTCCGAGGGTTTCGATATCACGCTGCGCATTGGCGAGCTGGATGATTCCTCGCTGATCGCCCGCCGCCTTGGCAGCATCCGCTTCGTTACCCTGGCCAGCCCGGAGTACCTGGAGAGACACGGCGTGCCGCAGCATCCTGCTGAGCTGGCACATCATGACGGCCTCTATTACGCCAATCTTCCTCCGCAACGGCAGTGGCTATACGGACAAGACGGGCAATTCGAGGCGGCCCGACCCCGACAGAGGCTGTTGACCAACAACGGGGACATGCTGTTGCGCTGCGCCGAACGCGGGCTGGGGATTCTGCAGACGCCGACCTTCCTGGCTCATGAAGCCCTTCATTCGGGCCGCCTGCGACTGCTGTTCGAGGATCAGCAGCAGCCGGTGATGAGTCTGCATGCCCTTTTTGCTCCGGGACGGCTGATTCCCCGGCGCCTGCGCGCGCTGGCCGATCATCTTCAACAGGCCTTTGGAGACTGCCCGCCTTGGGATAGTGGTACTTTCTGCCGCTAAGCAGAGACAATCCAAATTATCATCCTCTATAAATAACACAGATCATTGCAGAATCGATTGTTCAGGTTCATATTTCCTGCTTTCAAAATGTCTGTGTTTCCCTTGCCAGACGACAAATACAGGGAAACTGAAGAAAAAGAATGAAGAAAGGAGGTGGATATGAGCAAAGACGAGGAAAGATCCATACTGGTGGCGCTGCTGGACGATGCGGCGGAGCATGTGATTCCGCGGCTCTGCGATCTGCAGCGCCGGTTGCGGGCGGGTGCAGGGCTGTCGGACAATGATGCCCTGTTCTGCAGCGAGACCCTGGAGAAGCTGCGCTTCTGTCTCGACCATTCGTCGGACGATCACGAATGCGAGCTGATCTTCGCCAACATCACCCACCAGCTCTACGAGGTTCTCAGCCTGGCCGGTCCTTCGGCCGGGGGGACTGCCTCGGCAAGCTGAGCCGAGTCCGATGCCACGGTTTTCCCGCTGGACGGCGCCGGGTATAATCCCCGGCTTTTGGCGGGGAAGGCATCGTGAGCATCAAGTCCGACAAGTGGATCCGGCGCATGGCCGAAAACGAGGGCATGATCGAGCCCTTCGAGCCGGGCCAGGTGCGTGAGACTGCCGGCGAGCGCATCATCTCCTATGGCACTTCGAGCTATGGCTACGATGTGCGTTGCGCCGACGAATTCAAGATCTTCACCAACATCAACTCGGCCGTGGTCGATCCGAAGAACTTCGCCGAGGACAGCTTCGTCGACGTCAAATCCGATGTCTGTATCATTCCTCCGAACTCCTTCGCACTGGCGCGCACGGTCGAGTATTTCCGTATCCCGCGCAGCGTGTTGACCATCTGCCTCGGCAAGTCCACCTATGCCCGTTGCGGCATCATCGTCAATGTCACCCCGCTGGAGCCGGAATGGGAGGGCCATGTGACCCTCGAGTTTTCCAACACCACGCCCCTGCCGGCCAAGATCTACGCCAACGAAGGTGTGGCGCAGATGCTGTTCTACGAATCCGACGAGGTTTGCGAGACTTCCTACAAGGACCGTGGCGGCAAGTACCAGGGCCAGAAGGGCGTCACCCTGCCCAAGGCCTGAGTGCGCCCGGCGGCTGATCCCGCAACGCCCTTCGGCCTTCTTGCGAATCCGCCATGTTCCGTGACATTCCCGCCCAGTTGATCAGCGGTTTCCTCGGCGCCGGCAAGACCACCGCAATCCGGTATCTCCTTCGGCAGAGGCCGGATGGGGAGCGTTGGGCGGTGCTGGTCAACGAGTTTGGCCGTATTGGAGTCGATGGGGCCCTGCTCGACGGCGAGGGTGTGGCCATCCGCGAGGTGGCCGGTGGTTGTCTCTGCTGCGTGACCAGCCAGGCCTTCAGCGTCGGCCTGGGTCGGTTGATTCGCGAAACCCGCCCCGATCGCATACTGATCGAGCCCTCGGGTCTCGGACATCCGCGGCGACTGCTCGAACAGTTGCAGGCCGATCCCTGGCGCGGTGTGCTTGATCTGCGTGCCACCCTGACCCTGGTCGATGCGCGCAAGCTGGCCAATCCCCGCTATCTGGAGCACCCTATTTTCCGTGAGCAGATCGAGCTTGCCGATGTGCTGCTCGGCAGCAAGGCAGATCGTTATGGCAAAGTAGAGCGGGAGGCGTTACTGGACCTGGCGGCCAAGGCGGAGCCGCCGAAGGTGCGGGTGGCCTTTGTCGAGCAGGGCAGGGTTGATCCGGCCTGGCTCGATCTGCCGCGGGATCCGCAACGCTGCCCGCCGGGATCGACTGCGGTTCCTTCCGTAGCGGACAAGCCTTTGATCGAGCTTCCGGGCGATGATGGACTTGCACCGGAACAGGATACAGCTGCTGATCAGTGGGTCCTGTATGAGCAGCGTATGGATGGCTATTCCGCCCTGGGCTGGCGTATCGGTGCGGGCTGGCATTTCGATGACCGGGCGTTGCGGGAGTGGCTGCGGGCCCTGCCGATGGAAAGAGTCAAGGGCCTGCTGCGCACGGACTCGGGCGGGCTGCTGTACAATCGGAGTGGTGGAGACGAGGGGCTTGAACCGCGACCCGCGCCGGCGGTCTCACGACTGGAATTGATTGACCGCGATCCCTTGCCGGTCGAGCGACTCGACCGTGAAATCCGAACAATGGGCACGGCGCACAACACACCCGGAGGAGAAAGCGAATGAAATGCCATGAAGTCGATTACGAGATCGTCGGCCACGACCTGCAGATGGTCGAGGTGGAGCTGGACCCGGGGGAGACGGTGGTCGCCGAGGCTGGTGCCATGACCTTCATGGAGGAAGACATCGACTACGATGCGCGCATGGGCGACGGCTCGGCACCCGACCAGGGCTTCATGAGTTCCCTGTTCTCCGCCGGCAAGCGCATGATCTCGGGCGAATCCCTGTTCATGACCCATTTCACCAACCGGGGTCGAGGCAAGCGCCGGGTCGGTTTTTCCTCGCCCTTTCCGGGCAAGATCGTGGCGCTGGATCTGGCGCACATCGGCGGGCAGCTGTATTGCCAGAAGGATTCCTTTCTCGCCGCTGCCCTGGGCACGCGCATCGATATCGCCTTCAACCGCAAGCTCGGGGTCGGCTTCTTCGGTGGCGAGGGTTTCATCCTCGAGCATCTGCAGGGGGACGGCATGGTGTTCGTGCACGCGGGCGGCACCGTGATCGAGAAACAGCTGAACAATGAAACCCTGCGCCTCGATACCGGTTGCCTGGCCGCCTTCACCGCCGGCATCGAGTACGATATCGAGATGACGCGCGGCTTGAAGAGCATGTTCTTCGGCGGCGAGGGGCTGTTCCTGGCCACCCTGCGCGGTACCGGCACGGTGTGGATCCAGAGCCTGCCCTTCTCGCGCCTGGCCGACCGGGTGATCGAGAATGCGCCTTCTCACGGTGGCCGCAGTCAGGGCGAGGGGTCGGTGCTGGGCGGTCTCGGCCGCCTGCTCGACGGCGACTGAATGGGCAGGATCAGCGCAGGCTGATCACCGGCCAGCCACGTTCCTCGGCCTGCTGCCGCAGGATCGGGTCCGGATCCACCGCAACCGGGTTCTCCACCTGCTCCAGCAGCGGCAGATCGTTGTGCGAGTCGCTGTAGAAATGGCTGCCGGTCAGATCCCTGCCCCGTTCCTCGAGCCAGTGGCGCAGTGCCTCCACCTTGCCCGCGCGGAATGTTGGCACACCGATATAGTGGCCGCTGTAGCGACCCTCGAGGATCTCCGGCTCGGTGGCCAGCAGGTGGGACACGCCCAGCAACTCGGCAATGGGGCGCGTGACGAAGGCGTTGGTGGCGCTGATGATCATCAGCTCGTCGCCGCGCTCGCGGTGCTTGCGCAACAGCTCTTTGCTGCCCGGAGCGATGATCGGCCGGATTTCCTGTTCGATAAAATCCTGCCGCCAGCACTCCAGCTGTTCCCGGTCGAATCGCGCCAACGGCGCCAGCGCGAAACGCAGGTAACGGTCGATGTCGAGCCGGCCCTGTTCGTAATCCTCGAAGAACTGTCGATTCTTTTCCTCGTATTCCCGGGCATCGACGATGCCGTTGCGCACGAGGAACTGGCCCCAGAGATAGTCGCTGTCGCCGGCGAGCAGGGTGTTGTCGAGATCGAAAAGTGCTAGGGGCATGGCATCACGGCGGGTTTCGGTGGATGGCTACTATAGGCATTTTGTGCAAAAATGACAGATCGAATTCGCCTCCAGGGAAAACGCCAAGTGATTGATTCTGATGGATACCGCGCCAATGTTGGCATCGTTCTGAGCAACGATGAGGGCGCCGTGTTGTGGGCGCGGCGCATGGGGCAGGATGCCTGGCAGTTTCCCCAGGGGGGTATCAATCCCGGCGAGGATGCGGAGCAGGCCATGTACCGCGAGCTGTGGGAAGAGGTGGGTCTGGAAGCGGGAGACGTGCGCGTGCTGGGCGCCACCGACAGCTGGCTGCGCTACAAGCTGCCGCGCCGCATGGTGCGCCATCACAGCCAGCCGGTGTGCATTGGCCAGAAGCAGAAATGGTTCCTGCTGCGCCTCACCGGTGGCGAGGAGCGCCTGCGCCTGGACGCCAGCGGCTCGCCGGAATTCGACCAGTGGAAATGGGTCGACTACTGGTACCCCGTCGATCATGTCGTGTATTTCAAGAAACGGGTCTATCGCTGCGCCCTGCAGCAGTTGAGCAGCCGCATCCGGCTGCCGTCCCCGGACTGATCGGCAGCGATGCCGACCCTGATCCATACCCTGCAGAGCATCGTCAAGCAGGTCGATCACGCTGCCGATTTCGAATCGGCGCTGAATGTCATTGTCGACAACCTGGTCGATGCGCTGAGCGTCGATGCCTGCTCGATCTTCATCGATGTGCCGGGCGAGGATAGCAATCTGGTGATGATGGCCAACCGCGGTCTGCGCCGCGAGGTTGTCGGCCGCATCCGCCTGGCCACTGGAGAGGGCCTGGTGGGCCTGGTGGCCGAGAAGGCGGAACCGATCCGCCTCGACAATGCCCTTGAACATCGCCAGTTCGTGCTGTTTGAAGGCTCCGGCGAGGAAGCCTACCCGGTGTTCCTCGGCGTGCCCATCATCTCCCATCGCCGTGTGCTCGGCGTGATTGTCGCGCAACGTGCCCGCGAACCCTTCGGCAACGACGAGGAAGCCTTCCTCAGCACCCTGGCTGCACAACTGGCCGGGGCCATCACTCATGCCCGTTCCTCGGGAGAGATGGCACGCCTGCTCGAGGGCGATCGGGTCAGCCTGTCCTGCACCCTCGACGGCGTGGCCGGCGCGCCCGGAATGGCCATGGGACAGGCCGTTGTGGCCACCCACCAGGTGCATCTGCGCACCATTCCCGACAAGCGCATCGAGCCGACGGAAATCGAGTCCCAGGTCGAGCGTTTCGGGGAGGCCATTTCGCTGGTGCGCCGTCAGTTGATGGAGCAGGCCGAGCAGATGCGTCAGTCGCTGCCGGCCGAGGAATGCGCGCTGTTCGTCGCCTATGCGCAGATGCTCGAGAGCGGGTCGCTGATCGACGACACCCTGGCTTTGATCCGCGAGGGTCAGTGGGCGCCGGGCGCCTGGCGGGAGACGGTGGACCAGCATGCCGCGGTGTTCGAGGCGATGGAGGACGAATACCTGGCCGAGCGCGCCAATGATATCCGGGATCTCGGTCGACGCGTGCTGCAACGCCTGATGTCGGTGGAAAGCGGGGAGCGGGTGTATCCCGATGAATTCGTGCTGGTCGGCGAGAACATCACCGCCACCGATCTCGCCAACCTGCCGCTGGACGGTCTGCGCGGCATTGTTTCGGAACATGGTTCCGGTTCCTCCCATGTGGCCATCCTGGCCCACGCCCTCGGCATTCCGGCGGTGATGGGTGTGGCCAATCTGCCCCACACCAAGATGGAAGGCCTGATGGTGGTGGTCGACGGTTACGGCGGCCATGCCCATGTCGATCCGCGCGCGGAACTGCTGGCGGAGCTGAAGCAGTACATCCATCACGAGCGGCGGGTCAGCGACAGCCTCAAGTCGCTGAAGGACAAGCCGGCGGTAACCACGGACGGTTTCCGGGTGTCGCTGTTTGTCAACTCGGGGTTGATGGCCGACCTGTCACCTTCCCTGGACTCGGGGGCCGAAGGCGTCGGCCTGTACCGCACCGAGATCCCGTTCCAGATCCGCGAGAGTTTCCCCAGCGAGGAAGATCAGTACCGCATCTACCGCGATGTGCTGGAAACCTTCGAAGGCATGCCGGTGGTGTTGCGTACCCTGGATGTCGGCGGCGACAAGCCCCTGAGCTATTTCCCGATCCGCGAGGAAAACCCCTTCCTCGGCTGGCGCGGTATCCGCATCTCGCTGGATCACCCGGACATCTTCATTACCCAGTTGCGGGCGATGATTCGCGCCAATGTCGGCCTCGACAATCTCAATATCCTGCTGCCCATGGTCAGCAGCCTGGAAGAGCTGGACGACGCGCTGATCCTGGTCCATCGGGCCAAGGACGAGATCCAGGAAGAACTGGGCCGGCCGCTGCGTTTCCCGCGCGTCGGCGCGATGATCGAGGTGCCCTCGACCATCTTCCAGATCGACGAGATCTGCCGTCTGGTGGATTTCGTGTCCATCGGCACCAACGACCTGACCCAGTACCTGCTGGCGGTGGACCGCAACAACGAGGCGGTGGCCGAGCTGTTCTCGTCGTTGCATCCTTCGGTGTTGCGTGCCATCGATCAGATCGTGCAGGGTGCTGTGCGCGAGGGCACGCCGGTCAGTGTCTGTGGCGAGCTGGCCGGCGATCCGATCGGGGTCATGGCGCTGATCGGCATGGGTATCGACAGCCTGTCGATGAGCGCCGGCAGCCTGCCGCGGGCGAAGAAGGTGATCCGCTCCTTCAGCCAGGAAGAGCTGTCCAA
>WGBK01000255.1 GCA_015494335.1 Gammaproteobacteria bacterium
TCACCAACGAGGAACTGCTGTTCGATCGCCTGGCCGCGCGCATCGGCTCGGCCTTCGGAAAGAGCATACAGAACCGCGTGATGGAGCCGATTCGCCTGCGCTGAAGCGGCAAGGTAGCCTCTGGTTGAATCCATGGCCGGTCCTGTCCGGCGAACTGTCCTGCAGGATCGGCAATTTCGCCTACACTTCCTTGGGTCATTCCCCGATTCAGCGAAGCACCCATGTCCGAAATCTCCGTCGCCCGCCAGCCCATCTTCGACCAGCAGATGCAGGTATATGCCTACGAACTGCTGTTCCGGCCCGTTGGAGGCGACTGTGACTCGGCTTCCGTGGAGGATGGCGACCGGGCGACCTCCAATGTCATCATCAACACCTTCGTCAACCTCGGGCTGGACCGTATCGTTGGCAATCACCTCGCCTTCATCAACCTGACGCGGCTGTTTCTGTCCAACCCCGACCTGATCATGCTGCCGCCAGAACAGCTGGTGCTCGAGGTACTCGAGGATGTGGAACCGAGCGAGCGTTTGATCGAGGGGCTGCGCAGCATCCGCGACCGGGGCTATCGGCTGGCACTCGACGATTTTGTCTATCACGAGCGTTTCGAGCCGATGATCGATCTGGCCGACATCATCAAGATCGACGTGCTGGGCATGGAGCCGGAGGCGATCGAACGGCTGGTGCAGAAGGTACGGCGCCCGGGCATGAAACTGCTGGCTGAAAAGGTCGAGACCTTCGAGGAATACGAATTCCTCAAGTCTCTTGGTTTCGACTACTACCAGGGCTACTTCTTCTCGCGTCCGACCCTGGTGCAGGGGCGTACCCTGAGCGCCAACCAGGTCGCGGTGCTGGAGCTGGTGGCCAAGGTCAACGATCCGCAGGTGGAAATCGACGACCTGGCCGACATCATCCGTTCCGATGTATCTCTCAGTCACAAGATGCTCAAGTTCATCAACTCGCCGGTCAGCGGCCTGCGCACGGAGGTGGACTCGGTACAGCAGGCGGTGGTGCTGCTGGGTCTGGCCACGATCAAGAACTGGGTCACCATCCTGGCGCTGGCCAACAACAGCAACAAGCCCAGCGAGCTGAATGTGACCGCCCTGATCCGTGCGCGAACTTGCGAACTGCTGGCACGGGCCGCCGAGCTTCCGCGTCCGGAGCGTTTCTTCACCGTGGGCCTGTTCTCCTGTCTCGATGCCATGATGGATCACCCCCTGGAAGAACTGGTCAAGGATCTGCCGCTGCCGGAGGAGTCGAAACGGGCGTTGCTGGACCACAGCGGCGAGCAGGGTGAGGCGCTGACATGTGCGCTGATGATGGAGAAGGGCGATTTCGGGCGCATCGGTTTCGGCGACCTGGATCTGCCGGGCCTGTCGGATCTCTATCTCGAGGCCATCCACTGGGCCGACGAGACCATGCGCCAGTTCTGAGTCGCCCCGAATACCTCAGAGTACCGTCAGACCGGCTTCCTCTAGCATCTCGGTCAGGCGGATCAGCGGCAGGCCCACCAGCGCGGTGGGGTCGTCGCCGCGCAGATAGCGGAACAGGGTGATGCCATAACCCTCGGACTTGAAGCTGCCGGCACAGCCCCAGGGCTGCTCCACCTCCAGGTAATGCCGCAATTGCGCATCGCTGCGCTGGCGGAAGCCGACGCGGAAATCGATGCAGTCCACGGCCTCGAAACCGCTGCTCCCCTGCAGCACGCACAGCCCCGTGTGAAATACAACTTCCTTGCCCTGGGCCTGGCGCAGCTGTTGCAATGCCCGTTCCGGGTTGCCCGGCTTGCCGAGAATCTCGCCGTCGAGCAGCGCGCACTGGTCCGAACCGATGACCAGGGCATCGGGTTCCCTCTCGGCGATGACCCGGGCCTTCTCGCGGGCCAGGCGTTGGACATAATCCACGGCCTTCTCCCCGGGCAGGAGGCTCTCGTCGATATCCGGAGACTGGCAGCGAAAGGGCAGGTGCAGGCGTTCCAGCAGTTCCCTGCGGAAGGGCGAGCTGGAGGCCAGGATGAGCGGGGTTTCGGGCATGACGGGCAGGCGATGGAGGCAAAACAACAGTATATTATACTTTTCTTATTCGCCAAGCACCGCAGCCCCGGAAAACAGGCAATTCGGCGTGGACAGTGGTTGCAGAAAC
>WGBK01000256.1 GCA_015494335.1 Gammaproteobacteria bacterium
CCTCTACACTTCCGGCCATTCTTGTAATACCCGTTACAAGACCGACAATCCACGACAACGCAAGTCAACAAGAGTCTTTAATAGGAGACGGTGAAATGGCAAAGTATGAAACTCCGATGCTCGACGAGCTCGAAAACGGCCCTTGGCCCAGCTTTATTTCAGGATTCAAGCGTCTGCGCGACCAGCATCCCGAGAAGCGCATCAACGAAGTCGCTGACAGCCTGCTGGGTCAGCTCGAGCATTCCTACGAAACCCGCAAAGGCTACTGGAAAGGCGGCACCGTGTCCGTATTCGGTTACGGCTCCGGCATCATCCCGCGTTTCTCCGAAGTCGGCGATGCCTTCCCCGAATCCAAGGAGTTCCACACCCTGCGCGTTCAGCCGCCTGCAGGCAACCATTACACCACCGACATGCTGCGCCAGCTGGCCGACAGCTGGGAGAAGTACGGTTCCGGCCTGGTGACCTTCCACGGTCAGACCGGCAACATCATGTTCATCGGCACCGACACCGAGAACACCCAGCACTTCTTCGACGAGATCAACGAGTACGGCTGGGATCTCGGCGGCGCCGGCCCCTGCGTGCGTACCGGCATGTCCTGCGTTGGCGCGTCCCGCTGCGAACAGTCCTGCCTTGACGAGCAGCGCATTCACCGCACCCTGATGAACAACTTCACCGATGACGTTCATCGCCCGGCCCTGCCCTACAAGTTCAAGTTCAAGGTCTCCGGCTGCGGCAACGACTGCCAGAACGCCATCGAGCGTTCCGACTTTGCCGTCATCGGCACCTGGCGCGACGACATGAAGGTCAACCAGGAAGCCTTCAAGGGCTACCTCGAGACCAAGGGCAAGCAATACATCATCGACAATGTCACTACCCGCTGCCCGACCAACGCCATTCACATCAACGAGAACGACGAGCTGGTTGTCGACAACCGCAACTGCGTGCGCTGCATGCACTGCCTGAACGTCATGCCGAAGGCCCTTTCTCCGGGCGACGACAAGGGCGCCACCATCTGCATCGGCGGCAAGCGCACGCTGAAGATCGGCGACCTGATGGGTACCGTGGTCATTCCGTTCAAGAAGCTCGAGTCCGACGAGGACTTCGAGGAACTGGTCGAGCTGGCCGAGGAAATCATCGACTTCTGGGCCGAGAACGGCCTTGAGCACGAGCGTTGCGGCGAGATGATCGAGCGTATCGGTCTGGCCAACTTCCTCGAAGGCATCGGCGTCGAGGTCGACCCGAACATGGTCAACCATCCGCGCCAGAGTTCCTATGTCCGCATGGACGCCTGGGACGAAGAAGCCGAGAAATGGTTCGAACGTCAAGCCGAGGCCGCCAACGCGTAAGCGTTGGCCCTCGCCTCCGTTTGATTTTTGTCTATCACATTTAATTTATAGGTACAGATATGTCTGACGCACCTCGTCCACCTATTGAATCCGGCTGTCCCGACGGCTTCCAGTACATGCACCCGCTGATGCGCAAGCATTACGGTAACTGGGACTATCACGAAGATCCGCAGCCGGGCGTTCTCAAGCACGTTGCCAAGAACGGCGATGTCCTGTTCACCGTCAAGGCCGGAACCCAGCGTATCCTCGATGTGTTCACCCTGCGCAAGCTGTGCGACATCGGTGACGAGTACGCGGACGGTCACGTCCATTTCACCATCCGTTCCAACATCGAGTTCATGCTGACCGACGAATCCCGCGTTCAGCCTCTGGTCGACAAGCTGGAAGCCGAAGGTTTCGTCGTCGGCGGCACCCGCAACTCCGTGACCATGATCTCCCACACCCAGGGCTGGTTGCACTGCGACATCCCCGGCACCGACGCCTCCGGCGTGGTCAAGTCCATGATGGACGAGCTGATCACCGAGTTCAAAGCCTGGAACATGCCGAACCGCGTTCACATCACCACTTCCTGCTGCCAGATCAACTGTGGCGGTCAGGGCGATATCGCGATCAACGTTCAGCACACCAAGCCGCCGAAGATCAACCACGACCTGGTAGCCAATGTCTGTGAGCGCCCGTCCGTTGTGGCTCGCTGCCCGGTAGCGGCGATTCGCCCGGCCATGGTCGACGGCAAGCCCTCGCTGGAAGTCGACGAGAAGAAATGCATCTGCTGCGGCGCCTGCTTCCCGCCCTGCCCGCCGATGCAGATCAACGACGCCGAGCACTCCAAGCTGGCCATCTGGGTGGGCGGCAATCACTCCAACGCCCGCAGCAAGCCGACCTTCCAGAAGCTGGTCGCCGCTGGCATTCCCAACAACCCGCCGCGTTGGCCCGAAGCGACCGCGATCGTCAAGAAGATCCTCAAGGTCTACAAGGAAGACGCCAAGGACTGGGAGCGCATCAACG
>WGBK01000257.1 GCA_015494335.1 Gammaproteobacteria bacterium
CCGCCGCGGCCTCTTCCACCGCATGCCCGCCGGCAACGGAGCCGGTGAAGGCGAGCTGGTCGATGCGCGGATCCTGGATCACCCGTTCCGCGGCCTCGTGGGTCAGATGCAGGTACTGGAACAGCCCTTCGGGCAGTCCGGCTTCGTCGAAGGCCTGCTGGAAGCGTTCGGCGCAGAGCGGTGTCTGCGCGGAATGCTTGAGAATCACCGCGTTGCCGGCCAGCAGAGCGGGCACAACGGTGTTGACGGCGGTCAGGTAGGGATAGTTCCAGGGCGCGATCACGAAGACCACACCCAGTGGATCGCGCTGGATCCAGCGATCGAAGCCCGTCTTGTCGGAGGCCTGAACGGGAGCCAGCCCCGCGTCGGCCAGTTCAATCATGGTTCGGGCGCGTTCCTCGAGCCCGCCGACCTCGCCGGCCGCGAAGCGGATCGGACGACCCATCTGCCAGGTCAGTTCCTCGGCGATCTCGTCCTTGCGGGCGATGAAGGCGTCGGTGAAGGCGCTGGCGATGCGCTTGCGTTCGGCCAGCGGCGTTTTCTTCCAGGCTGCCTGGGCCTTGCGGGCGCGGTCCAGGGCCCGGTCGATTTCCTCGTCCCGGGCATAGGGTCGTTCCACATAGATGCGGTTATCCACGGGCGAAAGGGTTTTCAGTGTGTCGGTCATGATTTCTCGGATAGCAGTGGGTTCAGATGATTTCGAAATAGCGTTCCAGTTCCCAGTCGGTGATGTGACGGCGGAACTCGCGTTCCTCCCATTCGCGGGAGGCGGCATAGTGTTCGACAAAGGCATCGCCGAACAGGCTGCGGGCGGCGTCGGATTGTTTCAGGCGCTGGGCCGCTTCCCACAGGCTGCGCGGCAGGGCCTGGTGTTCCGGGTGACTCTGTTCGTAGGCATTGCCCTCGATCATCGGCTCCGGTTCCCAGCCCTGCTCGATGCCGACCAGGCCGGCGCCGAGCGCAGCGGCCAGAGCCAGGTAGGGATTGGCGTCGGCAGAGCCGAGGCGGTATTCGACCCGTTGTGAGGCATCGTTCCCGGGGATCACGCGCAGTGCCGTGGTGCGGTTCTCGACGCCCCAGGTGGCGTCGGTGGGCGCCCAGAAGCCGGGAATCAGCCGGGTATAGGAATTCACCGTCGGCGCCAGCATGGCCAGCAGTTCGGGCATCAGGCGCTGCTGACCGGCGACGAAGTGACGCTGGGTGTCGCTCATGTGGAAGGGCTGGTCCGGATCGAAAAAGGCGGATTTGCCGCTTTCGGCATCGCGCAGCGAGATGTGGATGTGCCCGCTCTGGCCTGGATAGTCCGGCGACCACTTGGCCATGAAGGTGGCCATCAGCCCGTTGCGCTGGGCCAGTACCTTGATGAAGGTCTTGAACAGAGCCGCCTTGTCGGCCGAGGACAGGGACTCGTCCACCGCGATGGCGGCCTCGATCACGCCGGGCCCGGTTTCGGTGTGTATGCCTTCCAGCGGGAAATCCATGCCTTCGGAAAGCTCGATGATCTGGTGATACAGCTCGGCATGTACCGAGTTGCGCAGCATCGAGTAGCCGAACCAGCCGGGCGACAGCGGCTTGAGATCGCGAAAGCCCTTCTCGCGGATGCTGTGCGGGGTTTCCTCGAACAGGAAGAATTCGTACTCCAGTGACGAGAAGGGCAGCAGCCCCATGCCGTTGGCCTTTTCCACGACGCGGCGCAGCGCTGCTCTCGGACAGACCGACTCGGCGCCGTTGGCGAACTCGGCCAGGAACAGCAACATGCCGTCCTCGAAGGGGATGTCGCGGCAACTGTCAGGCAGGATACGTACTGGTGCGTCCGGGTAGCCGGTGTGCCAGCCGGTGTATTGCACATTGTCGTAGAGCTGGTCCTTGACGTCCCAGCCGAGCACGACATCGCAGAAGGCAAAGCCCTTGTCGAGGGAGGAAAGGAATTTCTCGCGGCTCATGTACTTGCCGCGCATCACGCCATCGTTGTCGAACAGACCGACCTTGACATGGCTGAGGCCCCTTTTCTCGACGATATCCCTGGCGTCCTGGATGGTCTTGACTTCTCTCGGGTTCATGCTGATTTCTCTTTCTGAATCGGGTTGGTATCAATCGGCGAATACGGTTTTCGGTATCCACAAGGCGATCTCCGGATAGGTCATGATCAGGGCCAGCCCGCCGATCATCAGCAACGCGAAGGGGAAAATCGACGCATAGATGTCGCGCAGCGTGATCTCGGGTGGTGCCATGGCCTTCATCAGAAACAGATTGTATCCGAAGGGCGGCGTCATGTAGGCGATCTGACAGGTAATGGTGTAGAGCACGCCGTACCAGATCGGGTCGAATCCGAGCTTGACCACCAATGGGATGTACAGGGGCGCGACGATGACCAGCATCGCGGTATCGTCGAGAAACATGCCCATGACGATGAAGGACAATTGCATCAGGATCAGCACTTCCCAGGGGGTCAGTTCCCACTGGTCGAGGAACAGGTACTCGATGGCCTTGACCGCACCGAGGCCGTCGAAGACCGCGCCGAAGGCTAGGGCGGCGAGGATGATCCACATGAACATGGCGCTGACATCTAGGGTGTTCTTCATCGTGCGGTGCATCATCTTCCGGTTGATGCGCCCCTTGACGGCGGCAGCCAGCATCGAGGCGGCGGCACCCACGGCAGCGCTTTCCACCAGGCTGGTGATGCCCATGATGAAAAGGCCGATGACCGAGAAGATGATCAGCAGGGTCAGCACGCCCGAACGCAGGATGCGCCAGAAGTGCTCCGGTTCCAGCTTGCGTTCTTCTTTCGGCAGGGTCGGTCCCAGCTCCGGTTGCAGATAGCAGCGGATCACGATATAGCCGATGAACAGGCTGGCCAGCAGCAGACCGGGGAGGATGCCGGCGAGCCACAGTTGCGAAATCGGCTGGCGCGCGATCATGCCATAGAGCACCAGCACGATGCTGGGTGGTACCAGGATGCCGAGGGAACTTCCGGCCTGGATCACGCCGGTGACCATGCGCTTGTCGTAGTTGCGCTTGAGCATTTCGGGAAGGGCAATGGTGTTGCCGATGGCCATGCCGGCGACACTGAGGCCGTTCATGGCCGAGATTGCAACCATCAGCATCGTGGTCCCGACGGCCAGTCCACCGCGCAGGGAGCCGGAGAGTACATGCAACATTTCGTAGAGATCGCTGGCAATGCCGGATTCGGACAGCATGTAGCCCATGAAGATGAACAGCGGCAAGGTCAGCAGCGGATACCAGTTGAGCAGCTTGATGCTGGCCGAGAAGGCCATCTCCACGCCACCGTCTCCCCACAGCAGCAGCGAGGCCACGGCCGCGACGAAGCCGATGGCACCGAACACGCGCTGGCCGGTGAGCAACATCAGCATCATGCCGCCGAACATCACGGCGGCGATCATTTCATGACTCATCGATGCGCTTCCCCAGAACAGTAGCCAGATCGCGGAAGAAGATGGCGATGGCCTGCAACAGCATCAGCAGGATGCCGACGGTCATGATGATCTTGATGGGGGCCATGGGTGGCGCCCAGGCCGAATAGTTCTTCTGGCCGTACTTGATCGCATATTCGGTGCTGGAGATGCCGCCGTAGAGCAGCACGACCAGGTAGGTGATGATGCAGACCGCGGTCAGCGTATCCATGAAGGCGCGCTTGCGCAGCGTCCAGCGCTCGTAGAACAGGTCCATGCGCACATGGGCGCCATTCTTCAGCGTCCAGCCGCCACCGAGCAGGTAATAGGCGGCCATCGTGAACTGGGCCATTTCGATGGTCCAGTGCTGTGGCGCGTTGAAGATGGATCGGGTGATTGCCGAGTAGAACAGGATGCCGAGCATCACGAAGATGCCGTACATCGCGATATGTCCTGCCACGCGATTGACGGCCTCGACATAGCGTATATACAGGATGACGAATCTGGGCACAGCGGTTTCCCGGATGGATCAGTGAAAGCAGCGGGGCGACAAGCGCCCCGCGTTTATGGCTATCAGGAACAGCGGTAGGGGGAGCCGGCCTTTTCCATCATCGCGTTGTAGTCCTTGAAGATCTTCACCACCTTGGCAGCGCGCGGGCTGGTCTTGGCGATCTCGTCCCAGAACTTGGCGGCCTCGGCCTCGACCTGTTTCCACTCGTTTTCCGGAATGGTGGTCAGCTTCATCTTGGTGCCCTCGACCCGCAGGCGGGCCTCGCCGGCCCAGTACCAGTACAGGCGGTGGTAGTGAGAGCTGTTGACGCTGAGCATGAACAGGGTCTTCAGATGCTCCGGCACCTTGGCCCAGGCATCCTCGTTGGCGAAATAGGAGCCGCACCAGGCACCGGAGATGTTGTTGGTGAGGAAGTAGTTGGTCACATCGGCCCAGCCGACGGTGTAATCCTCGGTGATGCCCGACCAGGCAATGCCGTCCAGTTCGCCGGTCTGCACTGCGACTTCGATATCCTCCCAGGGCAGGGTGACCGGAATGACGCCGAAACGAGACAGGAATCGTCCTGCCGTGGGGAAGGTGAACACGCGCAGTCCCTTCAGGTCGGCCAGGCTGCGGATCGGTTTCTTGGTGGCGAAGTTGCAGGGATCCCAGGCGCCGGCGGAAAGCCAGGTCACGCCCTCCACTTCGTCATAGGCCTCTTTCCAGATCTTGCCGAGGCCGAATTCATTGAACAGGGCCGGTACATCGAGGCTGTAGCGGGTGGCAAAGGGGAAGTAACCACCGAATACGGCGATATCCACCGGCGAAGACATGGAATCGTCGTCGCTCTGCACGGCATCGATGGTGCCGCGCTGCATTGCGCGGAACAGCTCGCCCGTCGGTACCAGGGAATCGGAGGTATAGAGTTCGATGACCATCTCTCCATTGGCGGCCTTGTTGAAGGCCTCGATGGACGGCTTGATGACATGCTCGGCCAGTGCCGGCCCGGCATAGGTTTGCAATCGCCACTTGATGGTGGTCTTCTTCGCGGCATGGACATAGGGGGCACTGACGCCGGCTACCGTTGCGGCGGCACCGATGCCGGCTTTCTTCAGGAAATCGCGACGATTGGTCATGAATGGCTCCTCTTTGGTGAGTGATTGTTGTAATCCGCAGATGGGATCTGCGCGGTGTAAACATATTTACATGATGAAAAAATCGAGTCAAATATTTAATATGCCGGTGACGCCGATAGCTGTCGAAGCGGCTAAGACTCCAGCACAGAGAGAAGGGGCATGACCGGAAACCGAGAAACCATCGCCG
>WGBK01000258.1 GCA_015494335.1 Gammaproteobacteria bacterium
CCAGCTTCGGGTCCACCCGGTTGACGATAAAGCGGGTGACGGCGCGCGGGGTATAGAACTCGCCGGCGTTGCCGGCGCTCTGCAGGTCCTTGAGGATCTGTTCGTAGATGCTGCCGAAGGTGTGGCGATCTTCAGTTTTGTTGAAGTCGATCTCGTTGATCTTGTTGATGACCTGGCGCAGCAGGGTGCCGGACTTCATGTAGTTGTAAGCGTCTTCGAAGACGCTGCGCACCACCTGGGCGCGCGTGCCCGCCGGGCCGTGGGTGGGTAGTTTTTCCTTGAGCGTGGGAAAAAGCTGGTTGTTGACGAAATCGGCCAGGGCGTCGCCAGTCATGCCCTCGGGATCGGCAGCCCAGTTGCGCCAGCGCAGGTGCTCAGGAATGGGCGATTCGTAGTCATCCTCGATCAATTCCAGCTCTTCCTCTCGGTCGTCGAAGATCTTGAGGAAGAACAACCAGACGAGTTGGCTGATGCGCTGGGCGTCGCCATCGACGCCGACATCCTTGCGCATGATGTCCTGGATGGATTTGATGATACCGCTTACATTGCTCATGGATTACCTTGTGGTGGTGTGCTCAGGCGCTGTCGTCGCGCCGGAAGAGTTCCTGTTCCAGTTCCAGCACGGCCTGTTCATAGTTGGCCTTGCCGCCGAAGACCTGGTTGATGATCTCGACAGGGGTGCCGATCTGGTCGAAAGGCTTGAGCTTGAGGACCGTTGGGGTCTCCAGGCTGGTGATGCCTTCGTCGGCGTATTTGTCCAGCAGGGCTTCGAGGACGGCGCGGGCCTTGTCGCCATACTTGGTGAAGTAGTTGCGCTTCTTGACCTGGTTGGCGCGCTCGCGCCGGGTGAGTGGCGGCTGGCCAAAGGCGATGTGGGTGATGAGATCGAAGTCGCCGTAGTCCCTGCCCACCTCGGCGGCGAGATTGTCCAGCACGATGCCCTGTTCTTCCAGTTCGTCGAGGATGGCCTGCTTTTTCTTTTCGCTGTTCCAGCGTTGCAGGAAGTCGTCCAGCGAGGCGTATTCGGAGCGGATCTGGTTACGGGTGAAGTCCTTGTAGGATTCGGTCACCAGCTTGCCGTCGGGGCCGATGTATTCAATACGCTCGTTGATGATCCTGGCATCCACGCCGCTGACGCGGAGCTTGTAGGCCCCCTTCTCCTCCTCGATGCCAATGGCCTCATCCTCTTTCCCTGGCTCCGGATCGGGTGGCACCGGACTATCCCCGCTGCCGGGCTCGTAGATCACCGCCGGCTCGCCGTCGAAGTCCGGGTCGCGGAACAGCTCGGTGGCCTTCTTGAAATCCATGATGGTGAAGAACCACTTGTTGTACTCCTCGTTGATGCGGGTGCCCCGGCCAATGATCTGCTTGAAGCTGGTCATGGAGTTGATCGTCTTGTCCAGCACGATGAGCTTGCAGGTCTGGGCGTCCACGCCCGTGGTGAGCAGCTCGGAGGTGGTGGCGATGACCGGATATCGGCTTTCCGGATCGATGAAGTTGTCCAGTTCGGCCTTGCCCTCAACGCTGTCACCGGTGATGCGCATCACATACTTGGGGTTGTCGATGGCGAGCTGCCCGGCGGCGTTGGTGATGGCAACACGCATACGCTCGGCATGGTCGATGTCTTCGCAGAAGATGATGGTCTTGGCGTAGGGGTCGGTGGCCTTGAGGTATTGCATGACCCGCTCGGCCACCAGCTTGGTGCGCTGATTGAGTACCAGGATGCGGTCCATGTCCTGCTGGTTGTACTCGCGGTGCTCGATCTCCTGGCCGAGGTCGTCCTTCATGCCGGGCGGCGGCACCCAGCCGAGCACATCCCTGTCGATGTCGATGCGCACCACCTTGTAGGGCGCGAGGAAGCCGTCCTCGATGCCTTGTTTCAGGCTGTAGGTATAAACCGGTTCGCCAAAGTAGGAGGTGCTTGATACATACTTGGTCTCCTTGGGGGTGGCGGTGAGGCCGAGCTGGATGCTGCCGGAGAAATACTCCAGGATCTCACGCCACTGGGAGTCCTCGGCGGCGCTGCCCCGGTGACATTCGTCGATGACGATCAGGTCGAAGAAATCGGGGGAGACGTTCCTGAAGATCTTGTCTTCCTCATCCGGGCCGGTGATGGCCTGGTAGAGACCCAGGTAGATCTCGTAGGAGGGGTCGATGCTGCGCTTGCTGATCTTGGTCATGACCTGGCCGAAGGGCTTGAAGTCGTTGACCAGGGTTTGATCGACCAGGATGTTGCGGTCGGCGAGGAACAGTACGCGCTTCACTCGCCCGGCCTTCCACAGCCGCCAGATGATCTGGAAGGTGGTGTAGGTCTTGCCAGTACCCGTAGCCATGACCAGTAGCACGCGCTTCTGGCCCCTGGCGACGGCCTCGAT
>WGBK01000259.1 GCA_015494335.1 Gammaproteobacteria bacterium
GGTCTCCACGACGGCCCGATCCAGGCCAGCCGCGGCACCCGGCATCTCGCCGACATCACCATCGACGAGGCCGTCAATCGCGATTTCGACTTGGTGGCCCTGCCCGGAGGACTGCCGGGAGCCGATCATCTGCGCGATGACCCGCGCGTGCAACAGATCCTGCGTCGGCAGAACGAGAAGGGTGGCGAGATCGCCGCCATCTGTGCCGCGCCCAAGGCCCTGATCGCCGCCGGCGTGACCGAGGGCCGCCAGATTACTGGCTACCCCGGCGCGCTCGACGACAGCCCCGGCGACTATGACTACACCGGCTCGCCGGTACAGCTGGACGGCAATATCGTGACTTCGCGCGGACCCGGAACGGCGATGGATTTCGCGTTGACGCTGATCGAAACCCTGGGTGGAAAGGCCTTGCGCGACCAGGTCGAAGCGGAACTGGTTCGGGAACCCGTAAGCTGAAAACGGTTTCAGGCTCCGCTAGTGACGCCGGCCGCAGACGATTCCACTTCCGGCAGACGCAGGGACAGCAGAAACGCGACCGCGACGAAACCGGCCGACCACCACAGGCAGCCGTCCAGTCCCTGATTCTGGTAGACCCAGCCCGACAGCACCGTGCCCAGAAGACGCCCGCCCGCGTTGGCCATGTAGTAGAAGCCGACATTCATCGACACCTTTTCGGCATCGGAATAGGCCAGGATCAGGTAGGAGTGCACCGCCGAGTTCACGGCAAAGACAATGCCGAACACCACCAGCCCGGCAACCAGCACCCCGGTCGGCTCCAGGTCCAGCTCCAGGGCCAGGGCGATGCCCGCCGGCACCAGCATCAACAGCAGTGCCGTCCATCTCGCGGTGCCGCCGCCGGGTCCCCGGCCATGGTGCAGCCCCCGAATCAGCTTCGGGGCAGAGGCCTGCACCAGGCCGTAGCCAATCACCCACAGGGCCAGAAAGCCGCCCACGGTGGTGATCTCCCAACCCAGCACATCGTAGAGAAAGACCGGCAGGGCAACCACGAACCAGACATCCCGCGCCCCGAACAGGAACAGCCGCGCTGCCGAAAGCCAGTTGATGGCCGGGGTGTTCGAAAAGACCTGGGTGAATTTGGGTTTGGATTTCATCTTGCCCACGCCCGCGGGCAGCAGAAGCATGGTTGCGATCATCACGATGGCAAGCGACCCGGCCAGGGCATACAGGGCACCGCGGAAGCCCAGCCATTGCAGCAGGGCGGCACCGACGAAGAAGCCCGCTCCCTTGAGGGCATTCTTCGATCCCGTCAACACGGCCACCCATTGGAACAGCCTGGACTCCTGACCGTCTCCGGCCAGGGTCTTGACGCTGGCCTTGGCGGACATCTTGTTGAGATCCTTGGCTATGCCCGACAGGGCCTGGGCGGCCATCACATAGGGCACGCTGAGCCAGGCATCCGGCACGGTCAGCATCAGCAAGGCCGCCACCTGCATCGCCATGCCCATGTGCATGGTCCGGTTCAGCCCGATGCGCGCGCCGAGCCAGCCGCCCACCAGGTTGGTGACGATGCCGAAGAACTCGTAGAACAGGAACAGCATCGCCACCTCGAAGGGCGAATAGCCGATCTGGTGGAAATACAGCACCACCAGCATGCGGATGGCGCCGTCGGTAACGGTAAAGGCCCAATAGCCGGCGGTTACGACCAGGTAGTTGCGCAGCCCCTGTTCCATTGCTCGATTACAGGCTTTCGGCCAGCATCGAGGCGATGTCCATCATCCGGTTCACATAGCCCCATTCGTTGTCGTACCAGGCATACAGCTTGACCATGCGACCGTCCACCACCATCGTCGAAGGGGCATCGATGATCGAGGATCGCGGATCATTGAGGTAATCCACCGAAACCAGCGGACGCTCCTCGTAGCCCAGTATGCCCTGCAACGGGCCTTCGGCGGCCGCCTTCAGCAGGCCGTTGATCTCCTCCACCGATACCTCGCGCGCGGCCTCGAAAACGAAATCCGTCAGCGAGGCATTGAGCAGGGGCACGCGAACCGCATGACCATTGAGCTTGCCTTCCAGCTCCGGAAAGATCCGCGTGATCGCGCGCGCCGAACCGGTGGTGGTCGGAATCAGGGACTGGCCGCAGGCCCGGGCACGCCGCAGATCCTTGTGCCCCTTGTCGACAATGGTCTGGGTGTTGGTGATGTCGTGGATGGTGGTCATGGAGCCGCGCTCTATCCCCACCTGCTCGTGCATGACCTTCACCACCGGGGCCAGGCAGTTGGTGGTACAGGAAGCGGCCGTCACCAGACGGTGCTGCTCGGGGTCATAGAGATGATGATTGACGCCATAGACGATGTTCAGGGCGTTTTCCGTCGGCGCCGCCACCAGCACTTTCTTCACGCCCTGGCGGAAATAGCCCTCGAGCCGTTGCGGGTGCTTGTGGTGCTTGCCCGTGGCCTCGATGACGATATCGCAGCCGGACCAGTCCACCTCATCCAGATCGGCCTCACGGCTGTAGGCCAGCTCCTGCTCGCCGATCCGCAGGGTTCCGCCCTCGCCCGAGCAGGCTCGATCCCAGCGACCGTGCACCGAGTCGAAGGTCAGCAGATGCGCCGAACCGGCCGCATCCGTGGCGATTTCGTTGATCCGGATGAATTCCAGCCCGCTCCGGTCGATGCCGGCGCGAAGTCCCAGGCGACCCATGCGCCCGAAGCCGTTGATACCTATGGTTGCCATGTCTTGTACTACCTCGGTTGTTCGGGGCCTGGTCAGAGCTCGAAATCTCCGGCATAGGGCTTTTCGCCCTCCACGACCGGCAATGACAGCCGGTTTCCCCAGTGTGACCAGCCGCCGTTATACAGGCGTACATCTTTAGCACCCAAATGTTTCAATTGCATGAAAGCGAGGCTCATCCGGAA
>WGBK01000260.1 GCA_015494335.1 Gammaproteobacteria bacterium
CTGTTCCTGATCGGCTCCGAAACCACCCTGCCCGTATCCCTCTACCTGCAGGTGCGCGACGGCAGCTCCCCGCTGATCAACGCCGTGGCCTTCCTCCTCATCGTCGGCACCTCGTCCCTGGCGCTGATCAACCTGCTGCTGACGCGCAAGCAGAAGGATTACTGAAGCCGCTTCGGCTTTCAGAGGCTCTGCAGCCAACGATCCTTTCGTGGATGAAAGACCGAGACATCGGTTTGTGACATGTCACAACATTAAAGCTCCTTGAGCCAACGATCCCCGCGCGGCAGGTAGAAATTGTCGGGGTTCAGCGAAACGATCACCCGGCTGGCGCGTCCCAGCAGCTCCCGTCTCGGCACCAGGCCGATGACCCGCGAATCGGCGCTGCGATCGCGGTTGTCTCCGAGTACCAGGTAGGCGTCCTCGGGTATGCGCAGCGGGCCGAAGCTGGCAAAGCTGAGAGATGCTGCCCGTTGCAGGCGTACCGGATGGCGCAGGCCGCCGAGGGATTCCACCAAGTCGATGAATTCCGCCGTGGTGGAGACGGGTCTGTATCGGGCCACTTCGCCGTTGACGATGAGCCGGTTGTCGCGAAGCTCGACCACATCGCCGGGCAAGCCGATCACGCGCTTGACCAGCCGCTTGTCCGAGGCGGCCGAGTCGAAGACGACGATGTCGCCCCGGCGTGGTTCTCCAGTGCGCAGCAGGGATACATGGGTGAAGGGGATGCGCAGGTCGTAGGCCATTCGATCCACCAGGATACGGTCGCCTTCGAGTATCGTCGGTTTCATCGATCCCGTCGGCACCGTGTTCCAGTCGGCGACGACGCTGCGGAAAACGAACATCAGCAACAGGAACAGCAGCAGGGAGCGGTTTTCGCGGAGCAGTTTTTTCATGGTGGAAATCCCGGGCAACAGTCAGGAATTGGAATTTTTCCGGGCGGGAAAGTTCACTCCGGGGCCGACAGGCCGAAGCCCTGCTGCCGCAGGAAATCGATCAGCCGGCCCTCGTGCTCGCGGATGGCTTCCACCGATTCGTGTCCGGCGCCAGGCACCACCATCAGGGACAGCTTGCGCTGCGGGCAGGCGCGGACGATTTCGTGGGCGTCGTCGATTGGCACCGTGGTGTCGGCGTCGCCGTGCACCAGCAGCACCGGAGCCTCACTGCGGCAGGCCGTGCGGGCCGGCGCGATGTCGTCGAAGCGACGGCCGATGATCCATTGCACATAGGCGAGCATCGGCGGAATCAGCCAGTGCGGCAGGTGAAAGGCGCGCAGGCTGCGGGTCATGACCTTGCGCGGATGGGAGAAGCTGGCAATGGCGATCACCGCGTCGATGCCGGCATGCTCGGAAGCAGCCAGCAGGACCGCCGCCGCGCCCACCGAGTGACCGAGCAGGGCCAGGCGGCGGCACTGGGCGGGATGGGCCTGGCGCAGCCAGCCGGCCGCGGCTTCGACATCCTCGGCGAAGCGGGGCATCGAGGAAACGCCGTCACGGTCGCTGCGGCCGTGGTTGCGGGCGTCGATGAGCAGCACATTGAGGCCGGCCCGATGCAGGGGCAGGGCCAGCGGCAGCATCATCTCGGCATTGCCGCCCCAGCCGTGGACGATGATCACGCTGTCCTCGCCGCCGGGAACGGGCAGCCACCAGCCGTACAGGCGCTTGCGGTTGCGCGTCGGAATGGCGACTTCCTCGTAATCGATGCCGTGATCCGCGGGACTGCCCCTCTCCGGAATGCGCGGCGCGCGGTAGCCGTAATGCAGGAACAGCGTCAGCGCGGCCAGGGGCAACGCAATCAGCAGCAGGATCCACAGCAGATTGATCATCTCGGGACGACTCTATCCTTCGGCGAAAGCGCAGGCCACAACGCCCGGGCGAGCCGGGCGTTGTGAGTCTGTGTTGGGAGCAGATTCAGGATGGCTTGTACTCGAGGAACTTGGTTTGCTGTTCCTCGCGCAGATCCTCGGGACAGGATTCCGGCACGATACGCCATACATGCTCGGGACGGACGCCCTCGGGTAGATCGGCGGCACGGGTCCGGTCGGCCAGGAAATGCGCCGTCACCTGCAGGTGATATTCGACGACGGGAACCTCGACGCGCAGGATGCGGGCGACCACCGGCACTTCGAAGCCCGCACCGTGATGCAGCAGGGCCGCGCGACGCCAGTTGGCCGGCAGCTGGGCAACCGCCGGTTGGGCGCGTTGCTGTTCCAGCAGGGTCTGCTTCGCCTCGACCTCGGGCAGGTTCTCTGGCACGCCAATCAGGTCTTCCACCTTCAGAACCTCGTCAGGCTGGTAGAACTCGTAGAGATCGGTGTCGATATCCTCGTCCTCGATGACATCCTCGGTGCTGATCGCAAGCCGGCGCTGACGGCTTTTCTCGACTTCCTCGTCGAGCAGGTCGATGGCCAGCTGGTGCAGCCAGGCCCGCAGATCCAGGTCGTCGGGTTTCTCGTTGCGCTGATCCCAGGAGGTGACGAGCACCGCGTCGACCAGCTCGTCGGGCAGGATATCGTTGGGACGCAGATCGTCCACGGCCTGCAGGTAGGTGATCTCGCGGCGGGCGAAATCGTAGAGGTCGTCGAGCCAGGGACTGATCTGATCGAACCATTGTGCCGGCGTTTCGGTCGCTGCCGCGGTGCCGCTTTCGGCCGTAGGGCCGGTATCGGCCGTGGCGGTGAAGGTGAGCGGCTTGCGGCGGGTCTTGCGTTTCCATTCCTGTTCGTTGCGCAGCCGACTCTTGTAGCGCTGCGCCTGGCGCTCGAGCTCGTCGAACACCTTGCGCACCAGCGCCATCGGATCCTCGCCTTCCTCGTCGGCGGACAGAATCCTGTGCGGCAGGTGCAGATGGGCGCCGAAGCGGTACAGATCCTTCTTCTTGTTGTGCTTCTGCATCGTGCCCTTGAGGCTGACATCCTTCTCGGCGAGTCGGCCGAGCTTGTTTTCGAGCTGGCCGGCCAGCTCGTTGATCAATTGCTTGAGGGTTTTCTTTTCGGGCTTGGTCAGCCCCTGGTAACTGATGTGAATTCTCATGGCTTTTATCCTTCTTGTTCGAGTGATGATGCGCAAGCATACGCCCGATGATGCCGCCCGTCCGTCACCGATGTGACAGCCGCGGCGATGACCGCGGGATGAAAGGGATCGCGGCAAGGGGTAACATGGGGCTGAAAGACCTGAATCCAACGCAAGGAGACCCGACCATGAAACTGATGCAAAGCCTGATCATCGCCCTGATGCTGCTGGGGCTGCAGACACCCGTCCATGCCGGCATGATCGGTACCGGACAGATGCTTGATGAAGTGGTCCGCAGCGGCGATCTCGCCCAGGCGCGCAAGGCCATCGAGGAACAACTGGTGGAGCTGGGCGTGGCCGCCGAGGCAGCCCGCGAACGGGCGGACAGCCTGAGCGACGCACAGGTGGCGGAGATTGCGCAAAAGCTGGACGAACTGCCGGCGGGCGCCGATGCGGCCGGCATCCTGCTGACCGTGTTCATCGTCTTCGTCATCACCGATGTCATCGGCGCGACGGATATCTTCCCGTTCATCCACCCGGTCAACAACAAGTAACCGAAACCGTTGTTGCGGCAGTCCAGGGTCCGCGACATGAGCCGCTCCGCGGCCGGGCTGCTGCTTCTGTTTCTTGCAGGCTGCGCCACGCCGCCGCAAACCCTGCAGCTGCGCCAGTCACCGCCCGTTGACCTGCCATTGCGGGTGGAGTTGGAGCAGACCCTATTCTTTCCCCAGACCCGCTACCAGTGCGGACCGGCGGCCCTGGCCACGGTCATCGACAGCGTCGAGCCGGGGCGGGTACAACCGCAGCAACTGGTGGAACAGGTCTATGTGCCGGCCCTGAAGGGCAGCCTGCAAGCCTCGATGCGCAGCGCCGCAAGCCGCCAGGGGTTGCTGGCAGTGGTGCTGGATGGGCGGATGGAATCACTGCTGCGCGAACTGGCCGCGGGCAACCCGGTGCTGGTGCTGCAGAACCTCGGATTTCCAATCTGGCCCTTCTGGCACTACGCGGTGGTGATCGGCTATGACCTGCCGGAGCAGCGCCTGTGGCTGCGCTCGGGCGAGGAGCGGCGGCTGGAGCGAGGTTTTTCCCTGTTCGAGAAAACCTGGGATCGCGCCGGTCGCTGGGCCGTGGTCGTGGTTCCACCGGAGCGCTTGCCCGCCACGGCAACGCCCGAGGCCTTCGTCGATGCCGCCCTGCTGCTGGAGCGCAACGCCAGCCCGACAAGGGCGATGGAGGCCTATCGCAGCGGTCTGCAACGCTGGCCCGATCATCCCCTGCTGCTCTATGGCCTCGGCAACACAGCTTTTGCCGCCGGCCGCTTCGATGAGGCGGCGC
>WGBK01000261.1 GCA_015494335.1 Gammaproteobacteria bacterium
GGGCCTTCCTCGTCGCTGGTGATCAGAAAGGCGATCGATCCCTTGTGATCCGGATGTTCGGCGAGGAATTCCTCGCAGGCGACGATGAAGCAGGCGATGCTCGATTTCATGTCGGCCGCGCCACGGGCGTAGAGCTGGCCGTCGCGGATCTGTGGCTCGAAGGGCGGGCTGTCCCAGTCTTCCAGCGGCCCGGTGGGCACCACATCGGTATGACCGGCAAAGGCGAAAACCGGGCCGGAGTCGCCGCGCCGCGCCCACAGGTTGGTCACCTCGCCGAACGGGAGGGTTTCGCAGTAGAAGCCCAGCGGCTGCAGGCGCCGGCAGATGATCTGCTGGCAGCCGGCATCCTCCGGCGTGACCGACGGCTGCTTCAGCAGTTCGATGGCCAGCTCCAGCGTCGGACTGCTCATGCGCCCAGGGCCTCGGCCCAGGCCGATTCGTCGAAACCGAGCAGCTTTCGATCGCCGAGATCCAGCAAGGGTCGCTTGATGATCGAGGGTTTCTCGAGCATGATGCGGATCGCGCTTTCCTCGTCGATGTTCTCGCGCAGAGATTCGTCGAGCTTGCGCCAGGTCATGCCGCGACGGTTGAGCAGGGCTTCCCAGCCGAGTTCCTTTACCCACTGGCGCAGCCGTTCCTCGTCCACGCCCTTCTTCTTGTAGTCGTGAAACTCGTAGTCGATGCCTTTCTCGTCGAGCCAGGCGCGGGCCTTCTTCATGGTGTTGCAGTTGGCGATGCCGTAGAGAACCGGTTTCATCAGGAAATGTCCCGCAACAGTTCGTTGAGTCCGACCTTGGACAGGGTTTTCTCGTCCACCTGCTTGACGATGACGGCGCAGTAGAGGCTGTAGCTGCCGTCCTTCGACGGCAGGTTGCCGGACACCACCACCGAGCCGGCAGGCACGCGGCCATAGCTGACCTCGCCCGTCTCGCGGTTGAAGATCTTGGTGCTCTGGCCGATGTATACCCCCATGGAGATGACCGAGTTCTTCTCCACGATCACGCCTTCGACGATCTCGGAACGGGCGCCGATGAAGCAGTTGTCCTCGATGATGGTCGGCGCCGCCTGCAATGGCTCCAGCACGCCGCCGATGCCGACGCCGCCGGAAAGATGCACATTCTTGCCGATCTGGGCACAGGAGCCGACGGTGGCCCAGGTATCGACCATGGTGCCGGAATCGACATAGGCGCCGATGTTGACATAGGAGGGCATCAGCACCACGCCGGGGGCAATGTAGCTCCCCTTGCGCGCCGTGGCCGGGGGCACCACGCGCACGCCGCTTTCGCGGAACTCGCGGGTGTTCATGTCGGCGAACTTGGATTCCACCTTGTCGTAGTAATTGGTGAAGCCGCCCTTGATGAAGGCGTTGTCATTGATGCGGAAGGACAGCAGCACCGCCTTTTTCAGCCACTCGTTGACCTGCCAGCCGCCTTCCGGTTTCGGTTCGGCGACCCGGGCCTTGCCGGAATCCAGCAGTTCGATGGCTTCGTTGACGGCATCGCGTACCAGGGTTTCGACATTGCGCGGCGTGATGTCGGCGCGTCGCTCGAAGGCTTCTTCGATGATGGCTTGCAGTTCGGACATGGGTTTCTCCGGTTCGTTTGGAATAAGGGGTCAGAGTGTTGATGTGAATTCGGCGATGCGCAGGGCGGCTTCCCGGCATTCCTCGAGCGGTGCGACCAGGGCCATGCGCACGTGATCCTGACCGGGGTTGCGTCCCGCGACCGGGCGTGACAGGAATTGCCCCGGCAGCACGGTGACATTCTGTTCGGCGTAGAGACGGCGGGCGAATTCGCGGTCATCGATGGGGGTTTCGGCCCACAGATAGAAGCCGGCATCGGGTCGTTGCGGGGCGAGATTGTCGGCGAGAATGTCCAGCACCGCATCGAACTTCTGTCGATACCGTTCCCGGTTGGCGCGCACGTGGTCTTCGTCGCCCCAGGCGCTGATGCTGGCCGACTGGGTGGCCGGCGGCATGGCGCAACCGTGGTAGGTGCGATAGAGCAGAAAACGCTCGATCAGCGCCCGGTCGCCGGCGACGAAGCCGGAGCGCAACCCCGGCAGGTTGGAGCGCTTCGACAGGCTGTGGAACACCAGGCAGCGTTCGAAGCCGTCGCGGCCCATCTCGGCCGCGGCCTGAAGCAGGCCTGGGGGTGGCGCATCCTCGTCGAAATAGATCTCGGAGTAGCATTCGTCGCTGGCGATGATGAAATCATGCTCGTCGGCGAGACGGATCAGGCGTTGCAGCGAAGCCGGGTCCATCACCGCACCGGTCGGGTTGCCGGGCGAGCAGAGATAGATCAGCTGGCAGTCGCGCCATTCCTCGGCGCTGACAGCGTCGAGATCGGGCAGGAAGCCGGTTTCCTCGCCGCAGGGCAGGTAGCGGGGACGGGCGCCGGCGAGCAGGGCCGCGCCTTCGTAGATCTGGTAGAAGGGGTTGGGCATCATCACTGTTGGCCGTGGTGCCGAACGGTCCACCAGGCACTGGGCGATGGCGAACAGGGCTTCGCGGGTGCCGTTGACCGGCAATACGGCCTGGGCATCGATACGCCCTTCGAGGGCGAAACGACGATTGAGCCAGTCGGCCATTGCCTCGCGCAGGGCCTCGGTTCCGCGCGTCAGCGGGTATTGGGACAGCTGGTGGGTGTGAGCGATCAGGCTCTCGACCACGAAGTGGGGGGCCGGATGTTTGGGTTCGCCGATCGACAGTGCGATATGCGGCCGGTCGGCCGGCGGCTCGATGCCCTGCAGGAGCTGACGCAGTTTCTCGAAGGGGTAGGGATGCAGCTGGTCGAGATCGGGATTCATGCGGGGTGTGGCGGACTCGGACGGGGAATGGCCGGGCATTATACCTTTGCGGCGGTGAATTCTCATCCATCATCCCTGGCCTGGATTCCCGTCGGTTCTCCAGCGTTATAATCCTGATCTTCCACAGTTTCGGGCATCGACCATGAGCGACGAATACCTCGGCATCGACCACCACAGCATTCTGATTGCGGATGTGGAGCGCAGCCGCGATTTCTACACCCGCATCCTCGGCCTGGAGGTGGATGCCTCTCGCCCTCCGCTGTCCTTCGACGGCATCTGGTTCCGCGTCGGTCCCCAGGCCATTCATTGCCTGAGGCTGGACAACCCGGACCCGGTGCAGGGTCGGCCGGCCCATGGCGGACGCGATCGTCATGTCTGCCTTACGATCCGTTCGCTCAAGCCCCTGATACAACGGCTGGAAGCCGAGGAAATTCCCTACAGCCCCAGTCGCAGCGGTCGTGCCGCCCTGTTCCTGCACGATCCGGACGGCAATGCCATTGAGGTGGTGGAAGCGGACAGCTGACCGCTTGCCTGAATATGGCCCGGAAGTTGCTTCCTTCCGGGAAACGGGCTGTCTGTCCGCGAAAGCGTCAAAAAAACAACGCCCGGCCGCGAGACCGGGCAGACCCTTCGCGATCGCAGGTAGCGCGTCAAGTTATTGACCGGTGCGTCCGGTCCCTTGGATGCAACAGGAGGCAACATGAGTCAGATCGCCATCGACCAGGTTCTGCAACAGATGCGCATGCTCGAAGCGAGGGCACGCGGCGAGAGTCCGTCCGTGGAAAGCCCCTCTGACGGCGCCGGCAAGTTCGGCAGCCTGATGCAGCAGGCCATCGACCAGGTGAACCAGTCCCAGTCCGAAGCCGCCGGCATGGCACGAGCGCTGGAAGCGGGTGATCCGAGCGTGGACC
>WGBK01000262.1 GCA_015494335.1 Gammaproteobacteria bacterium
GTTGTGGCGCGGTACCGGTGCCGGCCGAGGATTTGCCGGTGGTATTGCCTGAAGATGTCGAGTTCGACGGCGTGGATTCTCCGATCAAGCGCATGGACTCCTTCAAGCAGGCCACCTGTCCGAACTGCGGCGGCGAGGCCGAGCGCGAAACCGATACCTTCGATACCTTCATGGAATCCTCCTGGTATTACGCTCGCTATGCCTGCCGCGACCAGGACCGGAAAATGCTCGACGAGCGCGCCGACTACTGGACCCCGGTGGATCAGTATATCGGCGGCATCGAACACGCCATCCTGCACCTGCTGTATGCGCGCTTCTACCACAAGCTGATGCGTGACGAGGGGCTGCTCCACTCCGACGAACCCTTCCAGAGCCTGCTCACCCAGGGCATGGTGCTCAAGGACGGCAGCAAGATGTCCAAGTCCAAGGGCAACACGGTGGACCCGCAGGAACTGATCGACCGTTTCGGCGCCGACACCGTGCGCCTGTTCATCATGTTCGCGGCACCGCCGACCCAGGAGCTGGAATGGTCCGATTCCGGCGTCGAAGGCGCGCACCGCTTCCTCAAGCGGCTGTGGAAGGCGGTCAGTGATTTCATCGAATCGAATGCCGAGGTGGCCGAGACCCTGCCGGCAGACATCCCGGCCGCGCACAAGGATCTGCGGCGCAAGCTGCACCAGACCCTGCAGAAGGTTACCGACGACTACGGCCGACGGCTCACCTTCAACACCGCCATCGCCGCCAACATGGAACTGCTCAACGCCCTCGGCAAGTTCGAGGACGACAGCCCGGCCGGCCAGCGGGTGCGCCTCGAGGTGCTCGAGCACATCCTGCTGATGCTGTCGCCGGTGATCCCCCACATGACCCATGAGTTGTGGCTGGCTCTCGGTCACGAGCGGCCCATCGTCGACGAGTCCTGGCCCGGCGTGGACGAAGTCGCGCTGAAACAGGACAGCATCGAACTGGTGGTGCAGGTCAACGGCAAGGTACGCGGCAAGATCCAGGTGCCCGCCGAGGCCGACCGAGATGCCTGCGAAGCGGCGGCATTGGCCAACGAGAATGCCCAGCGCTTCATCGAGGGCAAGCCGCCGCGCAAGGTCATCGTGGTGACCGGGAAGCTGGTCAACATCGTGGTCTGACATGAACACCCGACGCCGCCTGCTGCAGAGTCTGTTGCCCTTGACCATCACGGCCTGCGGCTTCCGTCTGCGCGGCGAGACCCGGTGGCCGCAGGATTTCAATCCCCTGTATATCGATTCCGACGACCTGACGGCGGCGGATCGGGCACTGCTGCGCAGCGAACTCGAACGGGCCGGCGCGCGCGTGGTCGATCAACCCGCGGCTGCGAACCGGCTGTGGTTGCGCCTGAACGCCACGGAGCCGCGCTCTATCGCCAGTTCCAGCCCGACGGCCGTCAGCCTGTGGCGCATCGGGCTGCGCATCGATTTCGGCCTGCAGGATGCCCAAGGCCGTGATCGGGTTCCTGCCCAGTCCCTGAACGAGGAGACCAGCCTGGAGCTCGACAGCGATAATCCCCTGACCACGCGCAGCCGGCTGGAGCAGGCGCAATGGCGGCTGCGCCAGGGCCTGCTGCGGGAGCTGGTGTTCCGTCTCGTGTCTCGTTGACGGGCAAGGGCAGAAGCCGGGCAGGCTTGCCAAACGAAGGGGGCTGATGCAGGATACCGCCTCCCGTCTCGCACAAGAATCACTCCATGGCGCAAGCTGAAAGAAACGGCGGCCACCCGGCCCGCAACCCGCTGATCTGGATTTCCCTGATTGTCGTTGCGCTGGTACTTTTCATCCTCTTTGGTGGAGGCCGACCCTCGGTGGAACCGGCAGACAGCGAGTCAGCAGGCAAAACCGAGATGCCTCCGGCAACGGAAAATCCGAATCCGGCATCTGCAGCGGAGACCAAGGCCGAGGCCGACAGCCAGGAGTCGGCGGGCGACAGCGCCCGCCTGATAGCGCCTGGCCAGGAAGCCCGGGACTATATCCGCCAACTGCGCGAACAGGGACCGCCCTGGCCTTTCGACGATCTGATGCAAAAGGCCTCGGCCTGGCTGAACGACGGTAGGCTGGCCGATGCCTGGCTGCTGTATTTCTTCGCTGCCCGAGAAGGTCATGTCGAGGCGATGATGACGCTGGCGGAAATGTCCGACCCGAACCAGTTTGCCGCCGACAGCAACCTGCTCGATCGTCCCGAGCCGGTACAGGCCTACAAGTGGTACAACCGTGCCCTGGCCGCAGGCTTCGAGCCTGCGAGAGAACGGCTGACCGCGTTGCGCGGCTGGGCCGAGCAGGCCGCTGCCAGCGGTGACCGCGACGCCCAAATCCTCATGCTCAACTTTCAATGAAATCCGATACCGATTCCCTGTTCATGTCCCTGATCCGTCCCCGCTGGGTCTTGCTGTTGCTGGCCCTGTTCAGCTTGCAGGCCCTGGCCGTCGAAAAGCCCCTGCTGATGGAAGGCAAGAAAACCCTCTATCAGCGCGTGCTCAGCATCCCCGACGCGCGTCTGCACGAGCAACCGGAGACCGGTTCTCCATCCGAAGCGGCGGTTCCCTTCAGCGTGTTCTATGTCTATGAACGCAACAACGGCTGGCTGCGTCTCGGCTACGACAGTCATGGCCGTATTGCTGGCTGGATGCCGGAAGATCAGTCCATCGTCTGGAATCAGGCGCTGACCGTGGCTTTCAAGGATCCCCAGGATACCCAGCGGGTCATGCTGTTCCGCGATCGCGATTCGCTGAAGAAGCTGATCGACAAGGATGACCGTGAGGCCTATGCCCGCCTCTATCGCGCCGTGGTCGAGGGTGACAAGCTCAAGGACAATCCGGTAGTGGCGATCCAGCCCAAGGCCTTTGTCGATATCCGCGAGGATTTCTATCTGGTGCCGATCAAGCAGCACGAGGATGTCTATCTCGGCAACGAACAGGCGCGACTGCTGCAGATCGCCTCGGTGCCGCTGGTGGACAAGGACGAGCAGACGCGCAAGGCGGAGCAGGCTGCCAGCCAGCCCCGGCAATATCGCAGCGGCATTCATTTCGTCATCGATTCGACCCAGTCGATGGGGCCTTACATCGACCGTACCCGCGAGGCGGTGCGCAAGGTCTATGGGGCAATCGCCCGTCAGGGACTCACCAACCAGGTCAATTTCGGTCTCACCGCTTTCCGCGACAACATTGAACAGGTGCCGGAGCTGGATTACCTGACGCGCCAGTTCGTCAGCCTCGAGCAGGGCGCCGATGCCGACGAATTCTTTCGTCGCGTGGACACCCTGGAGCCGGCCACCATCTCCAGCCGTGACTACCGCGAGGATGCCTACGCCGGCATCAAGGCGGCCATAGAGAACACCGACTGGAGCGGGTTCGATGCCCGGTATGTGGTCCTCATCACCGATGCCGGCCCGCGCGAGAGTGACGATTCCCTGGGCTCTACCGGCCTCAGCGCCGAGGCCCTGCGTCAGCTCGCCTACGACAAGGGCATTTCCATCTGGGTGCTGCATCTGCGCTCGGATTCGCCGCTGGCCGATCACCAGCGAGCCGAACGGATCTACAAGAAGCTGTCCTACTACCCCGGCATCGGCGATTTCTACTACGGCGTGGAACTGGGCAAGGTGGACCAGTTCGGCAAGGTGCTGGAAACCCTTGCCAACCAGATCACCCAGCAGGTGCTGGCCACGGTCAATGGCGTGCCGCCGCTGCCCATCCCCGAGCGCAAGACCAAACAGCCTGACGACCGCAAGCTGGCCGAGTTGCAGCAGAAGGTGGAAAAGCTCGGCAATGCCCTGCGCCTGCGTTACCTGCAGAAGAACAGCGGCGAACCGGTGCCCAAGGTGTTCGATGCCTGGATGGTGGACCGCGATTTCAGCGACCCGGCCAAGCCTTCGGTGGAAGTCCGCGTGCTGCTGACCCGCGACCAGTTGTCAGACCTGAAAAGCGTGTTGCAGCAGGTGCTGGAACTGGCCGAGGAAGGCGTGCTGACGCCGCAGAACTTCCTCGATGATCTGAAGAGCCTGGCGGCATCGATCAGCCGCGACCCGGCCTCGGTGGCCGGCAACGTCGTCGGTGGCGAGGGCAACCTGGCCGATCTCGGCTACATGCGGGAGTACATCGAGGATCTGCCCTATACCGGCGAGGTCATGAACCTGAGCCTGGCGCGCTGGGAGGAATGGTCGGCCAAGGAGCAGATCGAGTTCATGAA
>WGBK01000263.1 GCA_015494335.1 Gammaproteobacteria bacterium
GCACCCCCGAGCAGGCGGAAAAGCTGCGCCGTCTGTTGATGGCAATCATCCGCGATGTGCGGGTGATGCTGATCAAGCTCTGCTACCGTGCCGCGCGGATGCAACGGCTCAAGTACTGCGACTACGAGCAGCGCCGCTGCCTGGCGCGCGAGACCCTGGATATCTATGCGCCCCTGGCCAACCGGCTCGGCATCGGCCGATTGAAATGGGAAATGGAAGATCTTTCCTTCCGCGCCCTGGATCCCCAGAACTACAAGCGCATCGCCAAGCTGCTGGAAGAACGGCGCGCCGATCGCGAGGCCTTCATCGCGCAGTTCACCGAAACCCTGGGCGGCTTGATTCGCGAACAGGGTATCGAGGCCGAGGTGACGGGCCGGGCCAAGCATATCGTCAGCATCTGGCGCAAGATGCAGCGCAAGAATCTCGAGTTTCACCAACTGTTCGACGTGCGCGCGGTGCGCGTGCTGGTGGACACGGTGGCCGATTGCTATGCGGTGCTGGGCATCGTGCATACCCACTGGCACTCGATACCGGACGAGTTCGACGACTATATCGCCAACCCGAAGGACAACGGCTACCAGTCCCTGCATACGGCGGTGATCGCCGACGGCGGACGCGTGGTCGAGGTGCAGATTCGCACCCGCGAGATGCACGAGAAGTCCGAATTCGGCGTGGCCTCGCACTGGCGTTACAAGGAAGGCGTGGCGCTCGACCAGCGCATGGAAAAAAGCCTGCAGAAGATGCGCGAGCTGCTGGAATCGGACGAGGAAGACGCGCGTGACGTGCTGTCCGGCCTGTCCACCGAATTGTCCACGGATCGCGTTTATGTGTTCACGCCGAAGGGACAGGTGGTGGATCTTCCGGCCGGCGCGACGCCGCTGGACTTTGCCTATGCGATCCACTCCCAGGTCGGGCACCGTTGCCGCGGCGCCAAGGTCAACGGGCGCATCGTGCCGCTGACCTATGCGCTCAAGACCGGGCAGGAGGTCGAGGTGCTCACGGCCCGTGAAGGCGGTCCGAGCCGCGACTGGATGAACAAGAACCTCGGCTACCTGAAATCGGCCAGCAACCGGGCCAAGGTGCGCAACTGGTTCAACCACCTGGATTTCCAGCAGAATGTGCAGGATGGACGGGCCTTGTATGAACGTGAGTTGGCGCGTCACAACCTGCGGGATGTCGATCTCGCGGCGCTGATGAAACACTTCAAGCGCGACGACGAGGAACAGTTTTTCGCCGATCTGGCCAGGGGCCTGATTACGGTGCCGCAGATTGTCGGGCATCTGCAGAGCCGTGAAGTGGAGGAGGATCCGCTGCGCAAGCTGCGGAAAACGGAGCGCAGCGGAAAACGCGGCAAGGACGATATCGTGATCCACGGCGTCGGCAATCTGCTGACCCAGATTGCGCGCTGCTGCAAGCCGGTACCGGGGGACGATATCGTAGGTTTCATCACCGTGGGTTCCGGGGTGTCCATTCACAAGCGGGATTGCCCGAACATCCGCGCATTGCCCGAGGACAAGCGCAACCGGCTGATCGAGGTGGAATGGGGTGAGGGCGGGGACTCGGTGTTTCAAGCAGGCATCGAGATCACGGCCAGCGACCGTACCGGCCTGCTGCGCGACATCAGCGGAGTGCTGGCCAACGAGCGGATCAATCTCATCGATATCCAGTCCCATACCGACCGCAAGCTGCATCGCGTGCATTCCCGCCTGACCATCGAGGTGCCCGGAATCGAAACCCTGGTGCTGGTGATGGACAAGCTGCAGCAGGTCGGTGGCATCGAATCCGTGAGGAGAACATCCCTGTAACGGCCCTGCCTTTTGGCAGGGCCGGTCCTTGCAGAGAGGTTTACTGGTTGATGCGGAGCGTCGGCGCCACCACGCTGGTGGTTCCGGGTTTCACGCATTTGTCGCTGTTGCCACTGTAGTTGCGGCGATACTGAAATCCGCTGGGGCATCTCAAGGGTTCGTGTTCCGTCGTTTGGGATACACCGGCAATCTTGAAAGTGCCCTTGCACTTGTCCTTGCCCGATTTTGCCGTAGGGAAGGTGCCAATGGACCTTTTCAGCACCGGAATCCGGACGTTCGGGCAGCGGATCTTCTGCACCACGGCCTGCGTGCTTCGTGAACAACGCACCGCCGACCGGTTTCCATTCAGTTGCCAGTTGAAGCCGGGCGGGCATTTGAAATAGGTTGCCGCCTGGGCAGTTGCCGGGAGCAGGCTGTAGCTGCTGATGATCATCATTGCGAGAAGAATGCTCTGGTACATTTTTTTCATGGTATTTCTCCTGTCGTTGTTTCCTTGGAAAATCCAGGACTGTCCTGGAGTATGTCCATTCTGAATCCGGATGGAGCAGGAAAACATCCCATGAATGTGGGAGGAGATGGAAGATTCGCTTTCAGACCGTAGACGGCAGCCACAGCCACAGGCGGGTGCCCTGACCCGGCTCGCTTTCCAGTCCGCAGTGCCCGGAAAGGAATTGTGCTCGCCGCAGAATGTTCTTCAGGCCTCGCCCCGGGTGATCCTGATCGCTGGCGAAGCCGTTGCCGTCGTCGATGCACTCGATGAGTACGCCGGGGCTGCCGTCAGAACTGTCTTCGGGCTGCAGCCGCAGGATGACTTCGCGGCAATGGGCATGTTTCAGAATATTGGTGATGGCTTCCTGGAAGATGCGCAGGATATGCAGGGCCTTCTCCGGACTCAGTTCGCTCATCGGAGGCAGGTCCCGGGCCTGCCATTTCAGCCTGATTCCCGCTGCGTTCAGACGCGGTTCGAGGCGGTAGCGCAGCATGGCCATCAGCGCCAGCAGGTCGCCTTCGACATCTTCCATCGAGTCGATCATCAGACGCAGATCGTCGAGAGCGGTTTGCAGATCCCTTGAGATATCCTGGGGCGAAGTGTCCCGGTCCTCGATGCGGGCAAGCAGGGCGATCAGATGTCCGCCCATGCCGTCATGCATGTCGCGCATCAATCGGGCCCGCTCCTCGCTGATGGCGTGTTGCCGTTCCAGTTGCTTCATCTGCTCAAAGCTCTGTTCGAGTTCCTGATGCTTGCGCGCCACTTCCTGCTGCAGGTGCCGGTTGAGATGCTCGCTTTCGTTCATGGCCTGAACGAAGCGGCGCATCAGGATATAGGCGAACAGCAGCAGACCTGGTGGCGTACTGTAGGTCAGAAAAAAGCCGCTCAGGCGCGAGATCAGTCCGTTGGCCACCAGCCAGTCGTGGAAACCGAACACGATCATCAGGAAGCCGCTGGCGGTCAGCAGAAAGGTATCGCGCCGGGGCTGTTCGATCAGGTAGCGCAGCAGCAGGTAGATCGGGTAGAGGCCGTAGAGCAGTGCGATGCTGTTGATCCAGGGGGCATGCAGCTTTGGTAGCCAGGTATCGGGGGCCAGCAGGATTCCGGCCGTGAGCAGGGCGGCACCGGCCAGGGAGAGGCGCTCGATTCGATGATCCACGGTTCCTATAAAGCGCTGTATGAAACCGGCCGCGAGCACCGGGAACCAAAGCAGGGCTGCGGTCGTGATTCTTTCCCAGAGCGCCTCGGGAACGGGAGGTTCGATGACCACGAACTTGAGGCTGTAGATCGCAAAGGCGCTCAGCGGCAACGCATACCAGGCATAGAGTCGATCCTTCGGGCGCAGCCAGGACAGGGTGAACAGCAGCAGGGCGCTGAATGCCAGGGTGAGAATGATGAACTGCAACAGCGTGTAGCGATAGAAGAATTTCATGCGGTAGCCGGAATACAGGAAGTCGGCCGGTGCGAGGAATACCGGGGCAATCAGGCCGTTGCTGGCCGTACTGCTCTTGACCCGGACCAGCAGGCGGTTTTCTCCGGCCTCGATCAGTCCACGCGGAATCGAGAAATACAGGGGGCGGTTGGCGTTGTGTGCCAGGGGATGGTCAAAGGAGCCACCGTCGCCGAGCAGTTCTCCGTTGAGCCAGACCGATGCGTTCTGCCATACCACCGGCAGATAGATGCCCCACAGGCGGCGTGGCGGCGAGGCCACGTTCAGGTAGAAGCGATACCAGACATTGTTCCCCTGGTGCGAGGCATGATTCCATTCATCGGGTACCAGGGTATAGGACCAACTGCTGTCGTCCGGGGGCGGCTCGGCCCCTTCGCTGTCCAGGTACTCGGCCTGATTCAGCATCAGGCCGCCGTCAAGCCAGGTCAGGCGGCGGTCGAACTCGATCATGCCCCAGAGCAGCAGGCAGGCGATAGCAAAGGAAACCAGCGAAAGGCCGATCACGCGCCAGCTTTCGGGGGAGTCGGCCAGGCGTCGCATGATGGTTCAGAGCGGGCCGAGCAGGCCCATCTGCGACGCCTCGAACACCGCCTCGCCGCGGGAGTTGACGCTCAGCTTGCGGTAGATCTGCTTGATGTAGGAGGTCACGGTATTGACCGAGATGTCCAGCGTGTCGGCGATCTCGGTATAGGAAAAGCCCTTTGCCACCAGCTCCAGCACCTGTTGTTCGCGCTGGGTGAGCCTGGGCGCATCGGGATCGGGCTGGCGTGGAGCACTGGGCTTGAGACGCTGCAGCAGATGCCGGGCGATGGATGCGGAGATGGGCGAGCCGCCCTGGATCAACTGCAATATGGATTCGCCGATATAGCCGGAATCGCCATCCTTGAGCAGGTAGCCGCTGGCGCCGGCCTCGATCGCCGCCAGTACATGGCGCTCGTCGGCGAACACGGTAATGACCATGATCTCGACCTCGGGATGCAACTCGCGGGTCATGCGGATCAGGTCGATGCCGCTGCCGTCGGGAAAGCCGAGATCGGCCAGCAGCACATCGAAGCCGCCGTCGCGAATCGCTTGTTCGCCGTCGCGGTACGAACTGGCCCGGGCGCTGACCTGCAGCTGCGGGTGCCTGTCCACCGCGCCACAGAGCCGCTCCAGGGTCGAGGGTTCGTCCTCGATCAGCAATACGCGGTAACAGGGATCGGACATGGCAGTTTCCTCGGGCTTGTGGCCATTCTACGTCCCGGAGCCGGCCAGGAACAACTCCGCATCCCCCCAATTCCTGGGATGGCGCAGGACAACGCTCCGTTACAGGATGCGTGACATGATCGATTCCATTCCGCAAAACCTTGCACACAAGCGCTTTTCAGCGACTCTGGCCCTGGCACTGTTGTGGTCCTTGGCCGGGCAGGCTCATGCCGGACTGGTGGTGGCAGGCAGCGAGGAGGGGCAATGGCGCGATGCCCTGGCGCCCCTGGAAATCCGCTATCGTCAGGACAGTCCCGGTGTTTCCCGGGGGCGCTTGCGTTTCTTTGTCGACGAGATGGAGATCACCCCGTTGCTGCAACGGGTCGCGCCAGGCGTGTACCGCTATCCTGGCGCAAGCTGGCCGTTACCGGCCGGTCTACATGACCTGAAACTCTACCGCCAGAACGACAGGGAGTGGGAGCTGCTCGATGAAACGGAGCTGCGCATACTCTCCAGCGGTGGTTTCGAGGAGGCAAGTTGGACGCCACGGGCTGATGTCAGTGCCACGGGACGGGACGAGCGCAATGACTCGACGGACGTTGGCAACGAGACACTGCAACAGCGCCAGCTTGCGCTGGAGTCCGGGTTGGAGACCGTGCATCGGCGCGGCGACTGGCAGATTGACAGCAACTGGCAATGGGTTGGCAGCTCCAGTCCCGAACAAAGTCTGCGCTACGACGAGCTGGAGCAGGATGCTCCGCGTCTCGATCTGAGCGAATACCGCATCGATCTGCGACGCCGTGCCTGGGCTGCTGCCATCGGCCACCAGCAGCGGGGCGGCAATCCGCTGTTGATCGATCAGTTCAGCAACCGGGGCGTGGGCCTGGCCTGGAATTCCAGGCAGGGCGCGGCGCTGGAGCTGGCCGTACAGGCCGCTCGGCCGCTTGTGGGCTGGTCGAACCCCCTGGGCCTGTCCGATGCCAACAAGGACCGTATCCTGTCCCTGGGGCTGAGCCAGCCGCTACCGGACCTGGCCGGTATTCCGGTAGTCTTGAGGTTGGATCTGTTGTCGGCGCGCCGGGTCGCGGATCCTGGCTTCGACGAGGCAGCCGTAACCGATCTGGCACGCAGCCGCGGCGCCGGCATCGGCCTGCGCATCGGCGATGAGAGCCAGCGATGGAGCCTGCGTATCGACTATGCGCGCAGTCGGCACGAAAATCCGCCCGAAGACTTCGAGCAGGATTTTGTAGAGCAACCAACCACGCTGGTCAGCAAAGACGAGGCGCGTTCCATCGGGTTGCGCTATCGGCTGCTGGATGACCTGTCGGGCGAATCGGGTGACAGCAGTCTGGATCTTCTTCTCGATTGGCGTCGCATTGACCCCTTTTATCAGTCCATCGCCGCCGAGATCACGCCCAACGAGGATCGCAAGGCCCTGGGACTGGAAGGTCGGTGGAGGCGTCTCGCCTGGCAAGCCGAACTGGCGCGCAGCGAGGACAACCTGGACGAGTTGCCGAATGTACTCAAGACCCTGACCCGCGAACAGCGCATTTCCGCAAGCCTGGATCTGACCGGGGAAAACGGGGAAGGAGGCTGGTTGCCGTCCCGTTTGAATCTCGAATGGAGTCGTCAGCACCAGTTCGGCGACAACCTGCCGGTCGGTTTCGACCCTGACAGCCATATCCCCGATCAGGTTGACGAACAGCAGGGATTGGATCTTGAATGGTCGATGTCGGCCAGCAGCCTGCAACTGCGGCTTGCCCATTCCACCCAGGACAACCGGCAACCGGGCCGGGATCAGGCGGATTTCGAGAACCGCGAGATCGGCCTGTCGATGAATGCAGCCATCCGCGACAACCTCAGCCTGCAGCTGGCTTGGGCGCAGGTGAAGGCCGAGGAGCTGGAACAGGCGCTCGAACGGCGCAGCCGGGAGTGGCTGCTCGGCCTGGATGGCAGTTTCAACGAGCACTGGTCAGCCACGCTGAACTGGAGCCTGACCCGAGAGGACGACAGCAGCGATCAGAACGAGCGAAAGAACCGCGGCTTGCAACTGCAGCTGTCCTGGCGTACGGAATTGCCGGGCAACATCGGCAAGCTGCCACTGCAGACCTTCCTGCGCTACACGCGCAACGACGACGAGTCGGTCGATCGCCTGTTCGATCTGGCTTCCGATCAGCAAACTCGGGCCTGGGACATCGGCCTCAGCCTGTCATTTTTCTAGGAGCAGAGTCATGCAACTCCTCAAGAATCTCGTCCGCCGTTTGTTGCTGGTCTCGGCCTGCCTGATCAGCGGGACCGTACTGGCGGTGAGCGGGGTCAACCCCTCCGGTGTCAATGTCCGTCAGAACGGGCCGACTACGGTGTTCCTGACCTTCCAGAACCTGGGTTCCAACGAGCAGGCGAAGGAATCCTTCTGGTGCAGCGAGGTCAGCAGCACCGGCGTCAGCTCCACCAACCCTTGCCTGCCCGGTACGCTGTTGGGTCGCCTGCCGGCGCGGCTGGATCGATCGCGTATCAGCGGCACCGCAACACGTAACCTGACCGACATCATGAGCATACCCGCCTCGGTCACCCAGCGGGCCTTGCGAGCAGCGGCCCGCGGTGGGGACGGTTCCTTCTTCTATGTTCGGCGTTTCAGCGACGGCGTCAACGACAGCTATGTCACCGTCACCTGCCGTCTTGCCAGTGGCGGGGCACGAACCCCGCTGGCCCTGACCCAGGTGCAGATGTGGTTCGATACGGAAGACCGGCCGGCGGCGGTATACCGGGTGGCAAGGGGCGAAACCCTGCCGTCGGTACATGTGTACCTTCGTTACAACGGCAGCGGGCGGCTCAAAGGCCGCTGGGAGATCGTCCGGCCCGGCGATACGCCGCCGCAGAGCGAGGATCTGCTCACCGAGGCCACGCTGCCGGTGGAGCAGCGCAGCCGGCAGAAGCGTTACCGCCTGATCCAGCGTTTCAGTCATTTTCTGCCGCCGGTGGGCAGCCTGCGCATACCGGGGCCGGACCCGCGCCTGCTGCCCAGCGATGCCGATGGCCCTTACCAGTTGCTGTTCCGCGTCGAAGCCAGTGCCGACAAGGAAGGCAACTCCAATACCCTTGACGGTATCGCCAACAGCGGTGGCGTGGCCGGTTTTCCGATGCCGGTACTGCGCTATTTCGTGGGCGAGGATGCCTCCTCGGGGCGCGGCATCCGTCTGCTGACGCCCCAGGCCGGAGAAACCGTCGACGCCGCCAGGCTGACTTTCAGCTGGATCGAGCCGCCCGGCATCCCCTGGTTCCGTCTCGAGGTGGTTGCCGGCGACGAAAGCCGCCTCAGCGTGGTGCTGCCTGCCGCGAGCCAAAGCTACGACCCGCCGCCCTGGCTGCTGGAAAACGGCGTTGATGGTCTGCGCTGGCGCGTGGTCGGGCTGGACGATCAGGGGCGTCCCCTGCAGCGCAGCTCATGGCGCAACCTTGGGGCAGATTGATCCCCTTTCCCGGTTCCGCTTGTTCCCTGGCGCAGAATCGTTAGAGTAGGCCCCCCGTTCCGTTCCAGACCCTTTCATGGCCTCGCTCGACCGTCGTTTCTGCATCGCCCCGATGATCGATTGCACCGATCGGCATGCGCGCTATTTCCTGCGCCTGTTTTCGCATCGCATGCTGCTGTTCACGGAGATGATCACCACCGCTGCGATCGAGCACGGCGATCGGGAGCGACTGCTCGGCTTCGACTCCTCCGAACATCCGGTGGTCCTGCAGCTGGGCGGTGCCGATCCGGCAGAGCTGGCAGCGGCCGCGCGCGTCGGCGAGGCTTTCGGTTACGACGAGATCAACCTCAATGTGGGTTGCCCCTCCGACCGGGTGCAATTCGGTGCCTTCGGCGCCTGCCTGATGCGCGAACCCGGGCGGGTGGCCGACTGCGTGCGGGCGATGAAAGACGCGGTGGCCTTGCCGGTTACCGTCAAACATCGCACCGGCGTGGACGAGCAGGACAGCTGGGAGGAATTGCAGGCCTTTGTCGAAACCCAGATCGAGGCCGGCGTCGATGCGCTCTACCTGCACGCGCGCAAGGCCTGGCTGCAGGGCCTGAGTCCGAAACAGAACCGCGAGATCCCCCCGCTGCATTACGACTGGGCCTATCGATTGCAGGCCCTCTACCCGGATACGCCGATCATTCTCAACGGCGGGATACGCAGCCTCGACGAATGCGAGGAACACCTGCAACACATGTCCGGTGTCATGCTGGGGCGCGAGCCCTATGCCCACCCCTGGATGCTGCGCGAAGTGGACAGCCGCATCTATGGCGGTGACCCTGGGTTACCGGCCACTCGCCGGGAAATTCTCGAACGCTATTTCCCCTATGTCGAAGCCTTGTTGCAACAGGGGCAACCCCTGACCCGCGTGATCAAGCACATACTGGGGCTCTACCACGGCCGGCCGGGCGGAAAGCGCTGGCGCCGCTTCCTCAGTGAACAGGGGCATCGGCCCGGAGCAGGCGTTCCTACCCTGGAAAAGTCCCTGGAGCTGGTGAAGGATTGATATGGTCTCAGTGAAGCCTCCCCGATATCTTCCTCCAACGACATCCGCATGGTTGCTGGATCTGTCGGGCCTCGTATTACTGGTGCTTGCATTCTGGGTCTGTTTGCCGATGTGGCTTGCGTGGCTGGGGTTTCGCCCGCCGTCGGACTGGAGCGGCGAATATATGCTTGCCCTTTATATCGGCGTACCCTGTACGCTGTTGTCGGCCATCGCTTTCGCCGTTACCACGGCCAGGCGGGAATGGCGGTCGGTTCTGTCCACGGCGGCCCTGGCGGCCTCGGCAATCCTGCTGCTCGCCGCGACCCTGGCCATCGTTCTTCACGAGGTGAGTTGATTCATGTCCGAAGCAGAAAGAGAAAGCGTTGATTTCGATCGGGTAATCGATCGCAACGAAGTGCGAACCCTCAAGTTCGATGGCGAAATGCTGGAATCCGTTTTCGGACAACGGGATCTGTGGCCCTCCTGGGTCGCGGACATGGATTTTCCGGCCTCGCGATTCATTCAGGAAGCCCTGGCCCGGCGTGTCGAGCACGGCATCTACGGCTACGAGAGCGATACCCCCGAGCTGCCCGAGGCGATCGCCCATTGGTGTCGCAAACGGCACGGCTGGTCGCTGAATCCCGATCATCTGGTGTTCAGCCATCGCACGCTCAATTCGATCGCCGTGCTGATCGAGTTGTTTTCGGAGGAGGGCGACGGCGTCATCGTGCAGCCGCCGGTGTTCTACGATTTTCGCTTGTTGATCCGATCCGCCCGGCGAAAGATGGTGAAAAACCCGCTGAAACTGGAGCAGGGGCGATACGAAATGGATTTCGATCAGCTCGAGGAAGTGGCCGCCGAACCGGACAACCGGCTGCTGATCCTGTGCAACCCGCACAACCCAATCGGACGGGTCTGGTCACCCGAAGATCTGAACCGGCTGGCTGAAATCTGCGCCGCCAACGATGTCTTTGTCATCGCCGACGAGATTCACGGCGATATCACCTACCGGACGCCCTACACGCCGCTGGCCAGCCTGTCCCGCGAAGCCGCGCTGAATTGCGCCAGCTGCATCTCGCCGGTCAAGTCCTTCAACCTGGCCGGAGTCGCCAATTCCATGATCGTGCTCGAGGACGAGGAGAAACGAAAGCGCTGCAAGGACTGGTTCAGCCGTTTCGAGGTCAACAAGAACAATGTTTTCACCACGGCGGCGATGCTGGCGGCCTATACCCGGGGTGAATCCTGGCTCGACCAGGTCATCGATTACCTGTCCGGGAACATCGAGGCCCTGCGGCAGTTCCTCGAACAGAGGATTCCGGCGGTGCGCATGATCGAGCCCGAGGGCACTTTTCTGGTCTGGCTCGACTTTCGGGAGCTGGGTCTCGATGCGCGGCAGCTGGAATCCTTCCTCGCGGACGAGGCCGGCATGGCCACCAATCCCGGCCACTGGTTCGGGCGGGAAGGCGCGGGTTTTGCGCGCCTCAACATCGCCTGTCCGCGCAGCGTCCTGCTGGCGGCGCTGGAACGGCTCGAACAGGCTGTCCAGCGCCGGTCGGAATAACCGCTGCGGGTCAATCAGCCCAGCAGGTGCCTGACCTGCATCTGTTCCCGGGTCAGCGGGCCGTAGGGTTCGTCGCGGGTCTTGTCGTGGATCTCCATGCGGTAACGAACGAATTCGTCCTCGTCGTCGAACTGCAGGAAGGGATTGCCCTCGAGCTGTTCGGCGAAGGTCGTGGTCTCGGCTACCGAGTAGTTGTGGCCGGGGTGGATGATCATCTCGGGGTCGAGTTTCTGCTTCATGTCCTTCAGGGTATGGAACATCTGTTCCGGGTCGCCGCCGTGCAGGTCGCAGCGGCCGCAGCCATAGACGAACAGGGTATCGCCGGTGATCAGGTCGTCGCGACCGACCCGGTAGCAGGCCGAGCCTGGGGTATGGCCGGGTGTATGCAACACCTGGATTTCGCTGTCGCCGATGCGGATGCGGTCGCCGCCGTGGTGCAGTTCCGGCCGTTCGAGCCGGTGGTCCCAGAAGCGGTATTCGGGCTTGAGCAGGTGGATGCGGGCCTCGCGATGGTTCTGCAGCGCCTCGATGCCGTTGATGTGGTCATGATGGCTGTGGGTGAGCAGGATGTCGGTGATGTCCAGGCCCAGTTCTTCGGCCCTTTCGAGGATGGCGGGCACATCCCAGGCGGGATCGACCACCGCGGCGCGGCCACTGCCGACATCCTCGATCAGGTAGATGAAGTTCTCCATTGGCCCCAGTTCCAGCGCATGAATTCGGGTGGCTTGCTGTGTCATGATGTCTTGATTCCTCCGGTTTCGCTCCAGGACACCATCCGCATATCAATGCAAGCCATTGTAAAGCGGTGCCAGCGGTAGCCCGTGAAAAACGCCGTAAATACATCCCTGTGGGCTTGGCTGCGGCCTCCATGCCGCAGACATTTTCACGGACTACCACTGGCGCCGCCCTGATTTGGATGACGGTTCCCTGGTTTTCACGCGCGTCGGGCTTAGGCCCGACGCCGATTCTTGCTATTATACGCCTCTTTTTTAGCAGACCATGCTGTGGAGTTTGAATGGAAAAGTCAGTTGATGTAGCCATCATCGGTGCGGGCACGGCCGGCCTCAACGCCCTGTCGCAGGTGCGCAAGGCGGGCAAGAGCTTCGTGCTGATCAACGGCGGCCATTGGGGTACCACTTGCGCGCGCGTCGGTTGCATGCCCTCCAAGGCCCTGATCCAGGTCGCGGAGGATTACCACCGTCGCGAGATTTTCGACCGTCACGGCATCGAGGGCGAGGACGAGCTGCGCCTCGATATCGCCGACAGCATGGAGCATGTGCGCGACATGCGCGACATCTTCGTCGACCGGGTGCTGGGTTCGAGCACCGACGACCTGCCCGGCGAAGTCAAGATGGAAGGCTATGCCCAGTTCATCGACGCCAATACCTTGCAGGTGGGAGACGATATCGTGCGCGCCAAGCGCATCGTCATCGCCACCGGCACGCGCCCGATCGTGCCCGAGGCCTGGAAGAAGTTCGGCGACCGGGTGATCGTCACCGACGAGGTGTTCGAGCAGGAAACCTTTCCCCCGTCGATGGCCGTGATCGGCCTTGGCGTGATCGGCCTCGAACTGGGCCAGGCCCTGGCTCGCAAGGGCGTGCAGGTGACCGGCATCGAGGGCAGCGACCGCATCGCCTCCCTCAGCGACGAGGTGGCCAACCAGACGGTGCTGGACATCATGCGCAAGGAATTCGATATCTGGCTCGGCGAACAGGCCCGGGTCAGCGAGCAGGGCGAGCGACTGCTGGTCATGGCCGGTGAGGAAGCCGTCGAGGTGGACAAGATCCTGGTCGCCATCGGCCGCAAGCCGAATCTCGACAAGCTGGGTCTCGACAAGCTGGACCTGGCTCTGGACGACAAGGGCATGCCCGTTTACAACCCCAACACCATGCAGCTCGGCGACCTGCCGATCTACATCGCCGGCGATGTCAACGGCTCGCGTCAGATCCTGCACGAGGCCGGTGACGAGGGCAAGATCGCCGGCTACAACGCGGCTTACGGCACTTCCGTCGCCTTCCAGCGCAAGACGCCGCTGGCCATCACCTTCTCCGACCCTAACATCTGCACCATCGGCGCCGACTGGTCGGAACTGGCCGACAACCCCAATACCGTGATTGGCGAGATGAAACTCGGCCCGGTCGGTCGCGCCCTGATCATGGGCAAGAACAAGGGCGTTATCCGTGTCTACGGCGACAAGAGCAACGGCCGCGTGCTGGGCGCCACCCTGGTCAGCGTCAAGGGCGAGCACCTGGCGCATCTGTTGGCCTGGTCGATCCAGAAGGGCTTTACCGTCTATGACCTGTTGCGTCTGCCGTTCTACCACCCGGTGATCGAGGAGGCGCTGCAGGCCGCCCTCTACGACCTGCTCGGCAAGATCGAGTACCGGCCCGAATACAAGATACTGGAACTCGAGGAACTCGACCATGAATGACGAAACCCGCGACGGCGAAGAACCGACCTCCCGCGAGGAACTGACGATGGAGAAGCGCATCATGGTGATGATGCGCCAGGTGCTGTCTGCCGTGGCCCGCGACACGGCGCCGCCTCCGGGCATGCGCTCGCCGCTGTCCGACTCCACCATCCAGGGCATTCGCGACTGCTTTTCGCTGATCGCCGCGCGTGAGCGCGAGCTCAACGAACAGCTCGGCGAGGAAAACCTCGAACGCCCGCGCTACCGCGACGAGCCGCAGACCAGCAAGGTGGTCTCCCTCGATTCACTGACCCGGAACAAAGACGAGAAGTAAATCCCGATGAGCAAACAGAAGATCAACAAGGTGGTGCTGGCCTACTCCGGCGGACTCGATACCTCGGTCATCCTCAAGTGGCTGGAAGACGAATATCAGTGCGAGGTGGTGACCTTTACCGCCGACATCGGCCAGGGCGAGGAAGTGGAACCGGCTCGCGAGAAGGCGAAGCAGTACGGCATCAAGGAAATCTACATCGAGGACCTGCGCGAGGAATTCGTGCGCGACTATGTCTACCCGATGTTCCGCGCCAACACCATCTACGAGGGTGAATACCTGCTCGGTACCTCCATCGCCCGTCCGCTGATCGCCAAGCGACTGGTGGAAATCGCCGAGGAGACCGGCGCCGACGCCATTTCCCACGGCGCCACCGGCAAGGGCAACGACCAGGTGCGCTTCGAGCTCGGCGCCTATGCGCTGAACCCCGACATCAAGGTCATCGCGCCCTGGCGCGAATGGGATCTGAACTCGCGCAGCAAGCTGATGGAATACGCAGAAAAGGCCGGCATCCAGATCGAGCAGAAGCGCGGCGGCAAGTCGCCCTATTCGATGGACGCCAACCTGCTGCACATCTCCTACGAGGGCGATCTGCTGGAGGATCCGTGGAACGAGCCGGAAGAGGAGATGTGGCGCTGGAGCGTCTCGCCCGAGGCCGCGCCCGACCAGCCGACCTATATCGTGCTCGGTTTCGAGAAGGGCGATGTGGTTTCCATCGACGGCAAGCCGATGACCCCGGCACAGGTGCTGGCCGAACTCAACCGCCTCGGAGGCGACAACGGCATCGGCCGCAGCGATATCGTCGAGAACCGTTATGTCGGCATGAAATCCCGCGGCTGCTACGAAACCCCGGGCGGCACCATCCTGCTCAAGGCCCACCGCGCGATGGAATCCCTGACCCTGGATCGCGAGGTGGCGCACCAGAAGGACGAGTTGATGCCGCGCTATGCCACGCTGATCTACAACGGCTACTGGTGGAGCCCCGAGCGCGAGATGCTGCAGAAGATGATCGATGCTTCCCAGGAGACGGTCAACGGCGAGGTGCGCCTGAAGCTGTACAAGGGCAATGTGCAGGTGGTCGGCCGTCGCAGCGAAACCGACAGCCTGTTCGACGAGTCCATCGCCACCTTCGAGGACGATGCCGGTGCCTACGACCAGAAGGATGCCGAGGGCTTCATCAAGCTCAACGCCCTGCGCCTGCGCATCGCCGGCAAGAAGCGGCGTCGATGAACCCGGCCACCCTGCGACCGGTAGCCATTCGCATCCTGCTGTGGGCGCTGTTCATCGGCGTTCTGCTGTGGTTGTCCGGTTGCCAGGAAGACCGCATCGAGAGTACCGAGCAGGCGATTCAGCAGAACTATTTCCTGCAATCCCTGAGCCTGGTGGAAAGCGCCGGCCAGCTTCTGATGCGGCCGGGCCTGAC
>WGBK01000264.1 GCA_015494335.1 Gammaproteobacteria bacterium
CGATCGTACCCGGCAACTCATGAACCAGGCCGTTCCCGATTGTCTGGTGACGGGCTACGAAGAACTCATCGACAGCCTGGAGCTGCCCGACCCGGATGATCGCCATGTATTGGCGGCGGCGATCTGATGCCAGGCCGGTGTCATCGTCACCTTCAACCTCAACGACTTCCCCGCAAACATCATCGGCCGCTATGGAATCGAAGCCCAGCACCCCGATGAATTCATCGGCCATCTCCTGGATCTCGACCCTGGCGCCGTCTGCAACGTCGCCAGGCTTCAACGCCAAGCACTCAAGAATCCACCGAAATCTCCCGAGGAATTCCTCGATACGTTACTGCGACAGGGCCTGGCCGGGACAGTCGCCCAATTGGAGGAAATGATTGAGCTGCTCTGACTGGAGAATCTGTCATAAACCGGCAAATCCATATCGTGCACCAGTCGCGGGTTCAGCTCGCTGGTGCAACGAGTTGAATCCGCGAAGCATGGCTCACGGCAGTGTGGGAATACCCAATTCCTTCAAATAGCTGTTGTGCTTCTCGGCGGCTGTTCTGATCTCTTCCTGCAGGTTGGTGAGCTGCCGGTGCACGGCTTCCAGATCAACTTCCTCCTCAGGTTTCGCGGTGCTCACATAGCGCGAGATGTTGAGATTGAAATCATGCTCCTCTTCGATTTCTTCCAGGCTTACGCACCGGGAGGCGAATATGGCGCCGTTATCAAGCTCCTCTCTGACCTCGCGGTGATGCTGGTAAGTATCAACAATTTTCTCGATATGCTCAGGCAGTAAAGTGTTCTGGCGCTTGCCCGGAGCATAGAGTTCGGCGGCGTTGATGAAAAGCACGTCATCGGTGCGTTTGCATTTTTCAGCACCAGGATGCAGACCGGAATGCCGGTGGAATAGAAGAGCTTGGGCGGCAGGCCGATCACGGTGTCGATGTTACCGTCTTTGAGTAGCTTGGTGCGGATCTTTTTCTCAGCGCCGCCACGGAACAGCACGCCGTGCGGCAAAATGATCGCCATGGCGCCGTCCTTGGCCAGAAAGTGGAAGCCGTGCAGCAAAAAGGCAAAATCCGCCGCGGACCTGGGTGCGAGCCCGTAGTCCTTGAAGCGGAAATCCTTCGCCATCTCCTCAGACGGGTTCCACTTGTAGCTGAACGGCGGATTGGCAACCACCGCATCGAACTCGATCTTCCTGGCCGGATTCGGCTCGCGCAGGATGTCCCAGTCGTTTTCCAGACTGTCGCCGTGGTGGATCTCGAACTCGGTGTCACGCACGCCGTGCAGCAGCATGTTCATCCGCGCCAGGTTGTAGGTGGTGATGTTCTTCTCCTGCCCGTAGAGCTTGCCGACCCCGTGCTTGCGCATGTGCCGCCGCACGTTCAGCAGCAATGAGCCGGAGCCGCAGGCGAAATCCAGCACCCGGTTGAGCTTGTCCCGCTTGCCTGTGGCAGGGTCCTGGCTGTCGAGGGTCACGATGCCGGAGAGGATGCTGGAGATCTGCTGCGGGGTGTAGAACTCGCCCGCCTTCTTGCCGCTGCCGGCGGCGAACTGGCCGATCAGGTATTCATAGGCGTCGCCCAGCAGGTCGCGCTCACTGGGGAATTCCGCCAGACCCTCGGCGATCTTCTGGATGATGGTGCACAGGCGGTCGTTGCGTTGTTTGTAATTTCTCCCGAGTTTTTCGGAGTCGAGATTGATCTCGGAGAACAGCCCCTGGAAGCTGCTGGAGAAGGATTCGTTTTCGATGAACTTGAATCCCTTCTGCAGGATATGCAGCAGCTCGTCGCTCTGGGTACGCGCCATCTCGGCGATACTGCTCCAGAGATATTCGGGCTTTATGATGTAATGCACCTTGCGGCGCATCACCTTCTCGAATTCCTCGATGTCCTCCGGATTCTGCGCATACCAGACCGCCAGCGGCGAGCGGCGATCATCCGCCGACAGTTCGGGCCAGTCGGCGCCCAGCTCGGACCTGGCGGCATTCTCGTAGTTGTCCGAGATGTAACGCAGGAACAGGAACGACAGCATATAGTCGCGGAAGTCGTCCGCGTTCATGGAACCACGCAGCTCGTCGGCGATGGCCCAGAGCGTCTTGCCCAGTTGTATTTGGTCTTGTTTGGTCATGCAGTGGCCTCCTCTGCCTCCAACGCCGGAAACAGCTCGGGGTTGAAGCGGTAATCTCTCATGAAATTGCCCAGTATTTTGCGGAAGATCTCTTTATTCTCAGGCATCATCTCCACCGGCTCGAAGAGCGAATAGCCGCCGTGGCTGAGCAGCTGCACATAACGGAAATGCAGGGTGCCATCTTCGTCGTCTGGATCGCGCTTGATAATGTCTCCCACGTTGTTGAAGCCATGGAAGGTCGCCGTTTTTTCCATGATGCTGCGCAGGATGGTAAAGTGGTAGGTGTAGAGCTTCCCCGACTGCGCCACCGCGTATAGCTCTTTGAGCATGGCGACGTGATAGAAGCGCGGCGTGTCACCCGTGTCGCGCAGGTGATAGCCCCCATCATCATGGTTCAGAAAGTAACGCTGTGCTTTTTTCATTTCGTTGCACAGCACATTGAAGAACAGCGTATGGTGGGAGGAGACGACCGCCTTCAGCCGATCCTGCTCCTTGAGCATCTTCGCCAGATGGGCCGCCACAGCGATGGCGTTGTTCTCATCGAGTGAGGAAATGGGGTCATCGATGTAGAGGTATTTCACCCACTCATAGGCCTCCTGGCCATCGATAGCAAGCTGACCAATGGCCAGAAAGAAACACCAGGTAAAGAGGTTTTCTTCCCCACGAGAAATCTTGATGTTGTCGTGACGTTTAGTTTCGTATGCGCCATCTTCCCGGGGCACGCGCTCGTCACGGAAGAAGCTGATGGTCCCGTTATCGTAATCGATTGAGAAATCGAAATCGCAATAACGGTGCAGCAAAGGGCGGATGCGGTTCTCCATCTCCAGCTCGGCCAGGCCGTCGAAGAATGCCGAATCCATGTTCATCCGCAGGACGCGCTCGCGGTCGTTTTCCAGGTCGTTGTCCCAGCTGAACAGGTCCTCAGTGAAAGCGTTGAAATAGAGCGTATCGCGGGCCGTTGTCTGGCCTTCCTCATCATAGGCCTTGCCCAGCTCCTTGAAGGCCATGGAGAGACGTGTCTTGCCGGTTCCATTGTGGGCGAAGATGAGGGTGACTTTCTTACCATTTGGCGACGTGATCTCGTCGCGCAGATGGTGCGCAAGTGTGTCGCTATCGGCAAAGTACTGGATGTTGTTTCCACCCGGCATGACCTAGCCCACCTCTTGCGGGAAGAGCTGCTGCATCAGGCCCTTCTTGTGCTGTTTCAAGGCTTCGATCTTCTCGCCCTGAGCCCGGATCAGCTCGTCTAGCGACGAGAGGCAATCGGCGATTTTTTGTTGTTCAGTTGCCAATTTTGGAATATACACGGGACTTCCAGTGATATCTCCAGAGCTTAGATTACCTTGGGCACCGCCAGCCGCCCTTAATTCCATAGCCTTCCGGAATGCTGGTCGCTGTAACCACTGGTATAAGAATTCGGCATTGATATTTTTTTTAGGCTCCAGTTTTCCTACTCTCTGATTTAATAAAAGGGCTTCAGTTGTGACCCTGCAAACACGCCCCACGTTTCCCGTCATTGATATAAGAATGTCGCCCGGCTTAAGTATTTGATGCTGTTGGATATCGTTAGCGCGCCGCGCAAAGCGTGGCGCATCTGGTCGGGTGAAAGTCCCGGCATGGTAAGGGTTAACCACCCACCATTATCGAGTGTTGCGCCTCTGGCGGAACGGCGTTACCGGTTACGGAAGACTGGAGCGATTCGTGAACAAAAG
>WGBK01000265.1 GCA_015494335.1 Gammaproteobacteria bacterium
CGGGCCGGCGGCGAGATCCGCCAGTGGATTCAGGATGCGCCGCTGCCGCAGGGCCTGGAACAGGCCATTCGCGATGCCTATGCGGCGATGGCCGTCGACGGCATCGATGCGACGGTAGCGGTCCGCTCCTCGGCCACCGCGGAAGATCTGCCGGATGCCTCCTTCGCCGGGCAGCAGGAAACCTTCCTCAATGTGCACGGCATCGCCGCCGTGCTGAAGGCCGTCAAGCTGGTGTTTGCCTCGCTGTTCAACGACCGCGCCATCTCCTACCGGGTACACCAGGGCTTCGATCACTCGGAAGTCGCCCTTTCCGCCGGCATCCAGCGCATGGTGCGCTCGGACCTGGCCTCCAGCGGCGTCATGTTCACCGTCGATACCGAGTCCGGTTTCGACAGGGTGGTGTTCATCACCGGCAGCTACGGCCTGGGCGAGACCGTGGTCCAGGGCGCGGTCAACCCGGACGAGTTCTATGTCTACAAGCCCGCCCTCGAGGCCGGCAAGCGCGCAATCCTGATGAAGAACCTGGGCAGCAAGGCGATCAAGATGGTCTATGCCCAGGAAGAACACCCGGAGCATGCGATCCAGACCGTCGATGTCGAGCCCGCCGACCGGGCCCGTTTCTGCATCGACGACGCGGACATCACCGAGCTGGCGCGCATGGCCCTGATCATCGAGAAGCATTACGGCCGGCCGATGGACATCGAATGGGCCAAGGACGGACTCGATCAGCAACTCTATATTGTGCAGGCGCGGCCGGAGACCGTGGTCTCGCGCAAAGGCCGCGTGGTCGAACGCTATGTACTGAAACAGAAGCCGCCCCGTTACCTGGTCTCCGGTCGCGCCGTCGGCAACCGCATCGGCCAGGGCAAGGCAAAGGTGATCGAGGATCTGTCGCAGATGGACCGCATCCAGGACGGCGATGTGCTGGTCACCGACATGACCGATCCCGACTGGGAGCCGATCATGAAAAAGGCCTCGGCCATCGTCACCAATCGCGGCGGACGCACCTGCCACGCCGCAATCATTGCCCGCGAACTGGGCATTCCGGCCCTGGTCGGCACCGGCAACGCCACCGAGGCGATTCCCCACGGTCACGAGGTCACCGTCTCCTGCGCCGAGGGGGACACCGGCTATGTCTACGAGGGGCTGATCCCCTTCGAACACCAGGTCCACGAACTGACCCGGATGCCCGAGATCCCGGTCAAGATCATGATGAATGTCGGCAATCCGGAGCGCGCCTTCAGCTTCACGCGCCTGCCCAACCGCGGCATCGGGCTGGCGCGGCTCGAGTTCATCATCAACAAGATGATCGGCATCCATCCGCAGGCATTGCTGCGCTTCGACGAGATGGATCTGGACCTGCAGCACCAGATCAAGGCCCGCATCAGCGCCTACTCCAGCCCGGTGGACTTCTATGTCGACCGCCTAGCCGAAGGCATCGCCACCCTCGGTGCCGCCTTTGCCCCGGAACGGGTGATCGTGCGCATGTCCGACTTCAAGTCCAACGAGTATGCCCACCTGCTCGGCGGCGAGCTGTTCGAGCCGGAAGAGGAAAACCCGATGCTCGGCTTCCGTGGTGCGGCGCGCTATATCTCCGATGAATTCCGCGACTGCTTCGCCTTGGAATGCCGCGCCATCAAGCGGGTACGGGAAGAAATGGGACTCGACAACATCGAAGTCATGATCCCCTTCGTGCGCACCCTGGAGGAAGCGGAAAAGGTACTCGAACTGCTGAAGCAGAACGGTCTCGAACGCGGCCAGAACGGGCTCAAGGTCATCATGATGTGCGAACTGCCGTCCAATGTGCTGCTGGCCGAGGATTTCCTCGAGCATTTCGACGGCTTTTCCATCGGCTCCAACGACCTGACCCAGCTCACCCTGGGGCTGGACCGCGACTCGGGGCTGGTGGCCCAGGCCTTCGACGAACGCAATCCGGCGGTGATGAAGCTGATCGAGCAGGCGATCCGCGCCTGCAAGCAGGCCGGCAAGTATGTCGGCATCTGCGGTCAGGGCCCGTCGGATCACCCCGACCTCGCCCGTTGGCTGTTGCAACAGGGCATCGACAGCGTATCGCTGAACCCGGATACCGTGGTATCCACCTGGCTGTTCATGGCCGACGAGACCCGCAGCTGACATGAACGGCGATTTCGTGGATCTCGGCAACGGCGTCTACTGCATCGACGCGCACTACGGCCGCCCCGGTATTGCCTGCTTCTATGCCGTGGTCGAGAAGGATGCCGTCGCCTTCATCGAAACCGGCGTCTCCTCCAGCCTGCAACAGGCCCTGGCCCTGCTTGTGGCCCTCGATCGCAAGCCGGAGCAGGTTCGCTATGTGATGCCGACCCATGTGCACCTGGATCACGCCGGCGGCGCCGGTGCGATGATGCGGGTATTCCCGGAAGCGGAACTGATCGTCCATCCGCGCGGTGCACGCCATCTGATCGACCCGACCCGCCTGATCGAGGGCACGCGGGCGGTCTATGGCGATGAAGCCTTCGACCGTCTCTACGGCGAGATTCCGCCGGTGCCCGAAGCCCGCGTGATTGCCGCCTCCGATGGTGATCGCTTCGACCTCGCCGGTCGTGAGCTGCACATCGTCGATACCCCGGGCCACGCCTATCACCATTACTGCGTGGTCGACGAGGCGAGCCGGGGCATCTTCACAGGAGATACCTTCGGGCTCTCCTACCCCAATCTGCCCGATCGCCAGGGTCGGCGCTTCGTGGTGCCGACCACGACGCCGATCCATTTCAATCCCGAAGCGCTGAAGCAATCGGTCACACGCCTGATGGCGTTCCGGCCAGAGCGCATGTACCTGACCCACTTTGGCGCTTTGCCCGACCCCGCCGATCATGTCGATGAATACCTCGGCTGGATCGACCGCTTCGTGGCGATCACCGAAGCCGTCGCCCCGATCGACGACGAGCGGTTGCCGCAGCTGGCCGAAGCCCTGGGAACGGCCCTGGCCGAGGTCCACGGACTCGATCAAGAGGCCCTGGACTGGCTGCGCAACGATCTCGAGCTGGATGCCCAGGGGCTGGCCTACTGGTATCGGC
>WGBK01000266.1 GCA_015494335.1 Gammaproteobacteria bacterium
CGCCTGCCGCAACTCAATGCCGTGAGCATCCCCGAGGGCGTGGACGATGCCGTCGTGCGCGGCCGCCTGCTCAACGAGTTCAACCTCGAGATCGGTGCCGGCCTCGGCGATCTGGCCGGAAAGGTCTGGCGCATCGGCCTGATGGGCCACAGCGCTCGCGCCGAGAATGTGATCTTCTGCCTGTCGGCTCTGGAAGCCGTGCTCGGCGATCTCAAGGCACCGATCCGGACAGGCGTAGCCCTTGCCGCTGCCCAGTCGGTGTACAGCGCCGGCTGAAGCCGTGATGGTATTTTCGGCGGCAGACTGGCTGCTGCCCGATTTGAAACACCCCCGCCTGTGGCTGTCCCTGCAAGTTTTCGGGATGGTCGCGGTGGGGGTGCTTTCGTTGCTGCCGGCGCCGGACATGGGCGGCAGCGACAAGTTACTTCATTTCATTGCCTATGGCGGCATGAGTGGTGGTCTGGCGCTGCTGATGCCGAGCTGGAACCGACGGGTTCTCGGCGCCGTGCTGGTGACGCTCTACGGCGTACTGCTGGAATACCTGCAGGGCCTGACCGGTTACCGCATGTTCGACCCGGCCGACATGCTCGCCAATGCGGCGGGGGCGGCCTGCGGCCAGGCCTTGGGCCTCGGACCTCTGGTGCGCGGTTTCCGCCGTATCGATTCGGTGTTGGGTTGAGGGCAATGCCTGCCCGTCAGGGCGTTACATACTGGTATCCCTGTCTCTGCAGCTCGATCAGGCGGCTGAGGATATTGCGGTTCAGGCGGGCGGGGAAGGCCGGGTCCAGTTCCTTCTGCAGGCGAAGGTAGTTGTCCTCGCCGGTCTCGAGGATCAGTCCCTTGCGCAGCAGCGCGATCAGCCTCTGCCGGTATTCGGGCATGAGCCGGTCGCGGCGCAGCAGGGTCAGACTCTCGCCCTGCAGCAGCATGTGGATTTCCGGGCGCTGGTCGCCGAGACCCTTGTACAGATTCTCGAGATTGTTGAGGGCTCGTTTCAGGGTCACCGGCTTGACCTGGTGCAGGTGGTAGACGATGCGTTCCGGCGGCGCCGCTAGCAGGGGGGCGCCCAAACCCGGTAGTAGCGCCAGCGCCAGCAGGAGCCGGGTCCGTCGCATGGCCTCAACCGCGGATGTAGGCCCAGCCGTCACGCTGACGGCGAATCACCTCGACCACGCCGGAATCGATGAGCTTGACCTCCGGGATCAGCTGGATGCGCGTGCCCTCGGTCAATTGCAGTTGCTCGATGGTGTTGCGACAGGCCGCGAAGCTGAGATTGTCATAGGTGGCGCTGAGGTGAGCGATGCGTTCGGCAATGGCCGGGGTGTCCGGTCCGAGCAGCTTGACGCCGCCGCCGTTGGCGATGACCTCGACCAGGACCGGCTCGCCCTTGCTGCGGTACTCCGCGAGCATCTGTTCCAGGTTGCCGAGGGTGTTCAGCGCCGCGGCCTCGTCGGCGCTGGACAGGTGCACCAGCACCTTGGTCAGGCTGTCGTTGCGCGCGCTGGCGGTCTGGCCGTTGCGATCCTCGCCATTGCCCCACTGGGGCAGTCCGACCATGCCCAGCAGCAGGCCCAGGCAGAAGATGGCCGCTGCAGCCACCATGCGGGGCAAGGAGCGCGGTTCCTCGATCACTCGTTTCGGCAAGCGAGACGGCGGGATGTCGTCGAAGGCGAGGCGCGTCATCTCTTTCAGGTGCTGCAATTCGCAGACACGGTCCGACAATGCCCGGTCCCGCTTCAGACGGGACAGGATCTCCTGCCGTTCCTCGCTGGTCAGCTGATGGTCGATGAAGGAATTGAGCAGTTCATCGGATACATCGCTCGGGTTCTTGTCCTGCATCACTGGACGCTCCGTAGGGGTTGAATGGGTTTGGGCATGTCGGGTTGCTCGCTGGCCCGGGTGATCAACTGCTTGAGCTGGCGGCGGGCGCGGCAGAGGCGGCTCATCACCGTGCCGATGGGAATTTCGAGGGCCTGGGATACTTCCTCGTAGGAGAACTCCATCAGGTCCACCAGGGTGATCACGTCGCGGTGCTTCTCCGACAGCCGGGCGATGCACTGCCGCACCATGGTGCTGGTGTCCAGCTCGTCGGCATGGCTCTGCGGGTTGTCGTCACTGGCGAACTCGAAGCTGTCGAAGTCCACCGTATCCTTGCGCCGGCGCAGCCAGTCGCGGTGGCAGTTCATCATGATGCGGCAGGTCCAGGCGTTGAGCTTGCTGTCGTCCTTGAGGCTGTCGAAGGACTGGATCGCTTTCTGCATGGCTTCCTGCACCAGGTCGTCGGCCAGCATCGGGTCGCCGGTCCAGGAGTAGGCGAGCTTGTAGAAGCGCAGCCGGTTGGCGCACAGCTCGCGGGTCAGTCGCTTGTGTCGGAAATGATTCTTGAACATGGATTTTCTGCCGCAGACCGGGTTCATGGAACAAGATGCGCCGGCCGGCCGGTTTATTCCGAAAACTATAGCATGGTTGCCGGGTCAGAATTCTGATGACAATAGCGAGGATGGCGACATGAAGCGAAGCAGTTTATCGGGCCTGGCGGCGTTGTTGTTCGCCCTGCAACTGCAGGCGCAAGCGCCGGCAACCGGGATGGAAGAAAGCCGTTTCAGCCGCCAGGGATTGCAGGGCTGGAAACAGAAGCTGTTTCAGGGAGAAACGCGGTACCGGCTGATCGATGCTGCGAGTGGCGAGGTGGAAGCGGTCAGTGAAGGCAGTGCCTCGGCCCTGTATCGGCCGATGAAGGTGGACCTGGGGCGCACGCCCTGGCTCCACTGGCGCTGGCAGAAGCGACAGCCGATCAAGCCGGGTGACGAGAACCGCAAGCAGGGTGACGACTTCGTGGCCCGGGTCTATGTGGTGAAGAAGGGCGGCCTGCTGTTCTGGAAGACGCTGGCGATCAACTATGTCTGGAGCGCCGAGCACCGCAAGGGCGAGGCTTGGGACAACCCCTTCGCTGGTCGCAACGCGCGCATGCTGTCGGTCCGGGACGCCACGGATCCGGCCGGCCAGTGGTTCGAGGAAAAACGCAATGTGGCCGAGGATTTTCAGCGCCTGTTCGGCCAGTCGCCGGGGCGTATCGACGGCATAGCGATCATGACCGACAGCGACAACAATGGATTGCGGGCCGAGGCCCTGTACGGCGACCTGTGGTTCAGCGCGGACTGAAGGGCTCGAAGCGCAGCGAAAAATCGATGGCCCGCAGGTGCTTGGTCAGGGCGCCGATCGAAATGAAATCCACACCGGTTTCGGCCACCGCGCGGATATTGGCTTCGGTGATGTCGCCGGAGGCTTCCAGCTCGATCCTGCCGTCAACGATTTGTACCGCCTCGCGCAGCCTAGGCAAGGAGAAGTTGTCGAGCAGGATGCGGTCCACGCCGGCGGTCAGTGCCTGACGCAGCTCGTCCAGGTTCTCCACTTCCACTTCCAGCAGTTTTTCTGCATCCAGCGCCCGCGCGGCTCTCACCGCCGGACCAATGCCGCCGGCGGCCACGAGATGGTTCTCCTTCAGCAGAAAGGCATCATACAGGCCGATGCGGTGGTTCAGGCCGCCGCCGCAGCGCACCGCGTATTTCTGCGCCAGGCGCAGAAATACGCGGTGCGCTGCGGCGGCGGCCTGAACCACCGCATCGGCC